>VGOF01000128.1 GCA_016875975.1 Chloroflexota bacterium
TAATGAGTATGCCTCTCTGACGTTTTGCTATATCTTGACTGGACTGTATAATAGGGATATATCTTTATGCTGTATCTCGCAGAAATAGAGGCGGCAAAGTGCGGAGGTGACGCTGACCCCAAGCTCAGCGACGGTCTAGTAACGGTATTAGAGTGCAGAACATAGTTTTATGCCCCAGGTGCCAGGCACAGAACCCACCTGGGCAACAAATTTGCTGTAGATGCGGCGCCCGATGGTGCACTCATTGCCATGCCATCCTCCCCGACAAATCCAGATTTTGTCCCACGTGTGGTTTTCTCTGCGGGAGTGATACCTGGGCCCGGGCATCTCAGCGGTACACGGCAGTTCAACAACCACAAATGCCTCCTGTCCAACCTAGACCATACACCCCCCCACCACAATATCAACCACCATCCAGACCACAACCAGCAATACCCCAGCACACCACGAGCCGCACGTCTGCATCCCATCGTAATTGCCCCAGATGCAGTGCCAGTCTAAGTGCCACCACTACCCAGTGCCTTAGTTGTGGTCTGTTCATAGGTAGGAGCATGCCACACGAAGTACCACCGTCCACTCCACAGATGCCACGCCAGTCATATCAAATGCCACCACAACCACACCAAATGACACCGCAAGCACCACACAGGCCAATGACACCACCAGCGTCAACATCGGCACAACCACAAACGCCAAGACCTCAAGCTGTGCCAGGAACAATACAACAGTCCTATTCCGGAGGATACATTACTGGCGCCAGACCACAACAGGGCAACCCTGCCCAACCTATTCCGGTGCCAATTCCGCATCCTGTAAACAGGCCTGGTAGCTATGGCCAACCTCCAGCAACTCCCCGATTACCCGCCCAACAACCACTAGCACCAGCTATGGGAGCAGCTACCGCCGCACCGTCAGTTGTGAACTACCCCGTGCCATCCAGAGCATCTCAAGGTGATTTTCGATTGCCCGCGACCAGAGGATACGCCATTCCGGCGCCGAGAAAAGGGGGGCCGCTCAGGACCCTCCTCGCCCTTTTGATTCTCATCACGCTGTTTATCCCTGGATACTTCGTCGTCACCCAGGTCTGGAAACCATCTATATCCCTTCTCCAGAATATATCCGCTCCACGGCTATCACTAGGAGAAAAGCCTGCAACAATCAAGAACGCCCAGCTATCCTCCATCACTGATACAGGCGCCATCGTGACTTGGGAGACAGACAAACCCACCAGCGCCCAGGTAATAGTCTGCGACCCCGACGGCTTTTGTACCTGGACTGAGTTGCAAGCGCCTCTGGTCACCAGACACTGGGTCCCCCTACATAACCTGAAAGCCAGCACCACCTATCATCTTACTCTCCTATCCAAAGATGCCAATGGCAAAGAGGCCTCGCTGGAAAAAGAACTTACTACGCTAGCGCAGGCTGATACCACTCCACCCACCATCACAGAAGTGAGCGTTTCTAGCATTGAAGAAACCAGCGCCACCATCACCTGGGTTACCAATGACCCTGCTACCAGCCAGGTAGAATACGGCCCCAGTGAAACCTATGGAAAAACTTCGCAACTGGATAAACAACTGAATACCAATCACAGCATAACTCTGACTGGGCTGGAGCCGAACACGCTATATCATTTCAAAGTCAAATCCACAGATGCCAACGGGAATGAAGCTTCAGCACAGGCCAATACACTGAAGACACAGGCATCACTGCCAATCGGCCCCAACATAGGCAATCGCGCCCCGGATTTCACCCTGAAAACCGCCGATGGTAAGGAGATGAGCCTAAAGAGCCTGCGGGGCAAGAAAGTAGTGCTCAACTTCTGGGCCACCTGGTGCGGACCTTGCGTGGGCGAAATGCCCTATTTTCAGGATATCACCAAGACATGGAATTCGGATGAAGTAGTCATACTAGCTATTAATCTCGAGGAAAATGCCAGTACAGTGAAGAATTTCCTTGCCGGCGAACGCTTTACTTTCACTATCCTGCTTGATACAGAGGGCACTGTGGGCAAGAGATATGAGGTCAGCAGCATACCCAGAACATTCTTCATAGACCGCGATGGCATTATCCGGGAGACCAAACAAGGCAGCTTCCCAAACATGGCAGCAATCGAAGAGATAATCAGGTCTCTCTAGTACTTGCGGCAAGCCACACTACACCCTGAACTCAAAGGTGACAGAAATGACAGAAAAAACCACCAAGAAACGCAAACCGACGACCAGGAAAAAGAAACAACCAGCTCCCAAGCGCTCAGCCTCTAAAGCTCGGCGATTTCTGGCGCCGCTGACAGCCGTAGGCCGTCTTGCCCGGCGGCATATCTTCATCACAGGTGCGATTGCGACCGGTTTAATAGTCCTGGCAGTTTGGAGCTTAGCGATGACAACTACCGCTCCGGAAATGGGCTATGAAGTAGGCAATCGCGCTCCGGACTTTAATCTCCAGACCATAGACGGCCAGAACGTAAGCTCCAGCGACCTGAGAGGCAATGTGGCTCTAATCGGCTTCTGGAGCCCTGCTGAATGGGACTCCACTACAGACTGGGAGAAGATATACCTCGCCGAACAGCTTCAGAGGATTAAACAAAGATGGGCAGATAGAGAAGTAATGGTACTGGCAATCGTACCTGAGTCAGACCAGGAAATGGCCCAGAAGGTGGCTACTGAAAAGGGTGCTACCTTTCCTGTAGCACTTGACCTGTCCCAAGCCACCGCCGCTAGCTATGGTGTCATCTATGACCCAACACACGTATTTCTAGACGAGAAGGGCATAATAAGGGCAATCTTACCCGGGCTTTTTCAAAGCCAGTACGAAATAGAAGCTGTCTTGAGCAACATCAGGAACAAGCAGAAAGTCGAGAGTACCCGCCCTGCCATTTCAGATATGCAGGTCACAATGATAACTGATAAGCGCGCCGAGGCCAGCTTTGCCACCGACAAGCCGGCCACAAGTTGGCTGATGATTGCCAGGGCTGATGCCAATCCCGGCGACGCTTCCGCTTTCGCCGCAACGCCGCTCACGGAGGCTTCGGCCACCACCCATTCCATAACCCTGGCAAACCTGGAATCAGAGACTACCTACCGCTTCAGGGCCTTTGCCAGCTTCAATACTGACGGCAAGAATCCCTCCCTGTCTCGCGAGTACACCTTCACCACATTAGTTGATACCTCTCCCCCAACCATATCAAATGTCAAAATTGTTGATGTCACCGATTCCAGCCTGACCATAACCTGGACTACCGACGAGCCTGCCACCAGCCATGCCGAATATCCCATAGACCAGTGGCCAAACAAAATTGAGGCATCCAACGACAGATTTACAGTTGACCACAACATAACGTTGAAAGGCCTGAAATCGGGTACCGAATACAAAATCACATTGAAATCAAAAGATGCCGCAGGACATGAATCCGAATTTGTTCTGGCCAGTGTCCGTACGCTCACCATTCCTGAGGGCAGCAAGGTGGGCATGCGCGCCCCCGATTTTTCCTTGCCTTCTCTAGACGGTGCCCTCGTCAAGCTCAGCGACTTGAGAGGCAAGATAATACTGGTGAACTTCTGGCTTAGCCATTGCGGAGCCTGCCATGCCGAAAATCCACATTTACAGGCACTATACGACAAATGGCCCAGTGATAAGCTGGCAATGCTGGTCGTTAATTTCAGGGAAGACCCTCAGACAATCAGAAATTATATGAACACCAACGGGTTGACCTTCCCCGTCTTGCTCGATCTGGAAGGTCAGGCTGATGCGCTTTACCAACCGCAAGTTTTTCCCACCACCTACTTCATCAATGCAAACGGTATCATCAAACAAATCAAACAAGGCCGCTTCAACAGCCTGGAGGAGATTGAGGAAATCATCAACTCCATTCAATAACCGCGTTATCGTATCCGGGCAGAAAGAACGTCCCCACCTGCCTTAAGTAGCCTGGTGACCTCAACTAACCTTTTCCCAAGTCCCCTGGCGCCTGCTAGGCCATACTCATCCTTCAGCACCAGCAGTTTGTCATCTCGATTAAACCTCCCTGTCCCCCCCTCGCTGGAAACCCCAGCAGCCCCAAAAGGCGAACCCGGGCTCTCCAGCGGTATTACAGGTACCATCCCCAGTATAAACATGGCAGACACCAGGCTAAGCAGCGTGGTCTCCAGTCCTGAATTTCTGCCCCAGGCCACCGCCAAGGCACCACCGACCTTGTCTTTCAACTTACCGCCATATTGGTTCCCATACACAAAAGCACGCAACCTGTCTATCGTACATGCCATGTACCCAGAAAGCCTGCCAATATAAGCAGGACTGGCAAAAAGCACAGCATCTGCCTCTACTATAGCCTCATATATCTCCTGCATCCCGTCCTGCTGTGCGCAGAACTTGTTCTCCTCCTGCTTCCTTAGACACCAGTTGCAATGCCTGCAATCCCTGATATCCTTGCCAGCCAGGGAAATCAGCTTTGTCTTCACGCTTCCTTCTGCTTCAGCCGCCTTTAGACCTTCTCTAAGAAAAGCTTCGGTGTTGCCGCCTTCAACAGGACTGCCGCTTATGCCCAGAACCTCAATTTGCATCGGCTACCTCCTGAGCGCTCATTATACCACCAGAAATACCTGTCATATCGTGAATCCCGATTGTTCAGAACGTAGCAACCCTTATCCCTTCAAGGTCAATCCGTGTCCCTTTTGCCAGAAAATGTCGGGGAATGTCTTGTAACTAGGTATGACACGGTATATAATTCGGTAAAAAGGAGAGGGAGTGACGACAATGGACCAGAAGGTCGTTTGTCAAAAATGCGGTTCGGAGAACGTTGCAGGGTTACAGTTCTGCGGAGTGTGTGGAGCAAAGCTAACCGCTGGTGCACAAAAAAGCGATATAGTGTGTCCGGCCTGTGGCTTCCAAAATCCGCCTAGCCAGCATTTCTGCGGTAATTGCGGAGTGAAGCTCCCGGCTCCTGGGGAGGCGAAAGTGCAGGAAATCAG
>VGOF01000129.1 GCA_016875975.1 Chloroflexota bacterium
TAATCGACAATAGGGATGGCGGTCACCGGGTTGTGCCCGATTAGAAGAATTACAGGCTTTGTTCTATCGATAGCACCCCAGCCAAGCTCCACCAGCGGCGTGTCAGCTTTTGAGGTAGGATAGCCGAAGCCCACTATCTCGGCTATATCAGCCACTTCCATGATAACATGGTCGAGCATGGAAATATGCATCGCTTTGGACTCGTAATCAAGGGCAGAACCTTCCTGGCCAGTGTGCAGTGATGAAATAGCGTGGATAAGCTGGCTCTCCACGTACTCAACTGCTTTTTCCAGGTCGCCCAGGGTCTCTGGTTTCAATCCGAGCACCAGCCTGATGTTCGGTGCCTCTACCAGTACATTATCACCTAGATTGATCTTCATGTCCTTGCCGTGCTTCTCTATGAGATAGTGCAGCACATGACGGGCATGAGCACCGTGTGCTGACATTCCCATACAACAGGCCATGAGAACGACGCGTGCCTGCTGCGTCGAGATATCGATGCCACAGGCCCCCCGTTTGTCTCCGGTTAGGTCGCACTTGCCATAGGTGCAGAAGCAGCACAGGTCGCACATTGGGGCATAGAAGGGCTTGTAGGTCTTCATCAGCCGCATGTCCCAGTTCCTCAAATCTGGGAGCTCGGGCATCGGCGTGTGACCCAACGGTTCCCACTGGTCATCAGCGTTGATGACCTTCTCTACATGCTCCTTACGCAGACTCTTTTGTTTTTTCTTTTCGACTACCGCCATATTGTTTTGACCTCCTTAAATGAGCGGTTTAACATATATAATGATAACGTTTATTAGGAATAATTACCAATATTATTTTGCCCCTTTCGTCATTGCGAGGAGCCCTTCAGAAAAAGGGCGACGTGGTAATCCTGTAGGGGCCGAGAGCAAGCTGAAAGAGATTGCTTCGCTGCGCTCGCAATGACAAAGAGGGGGCTCGCAATGATGGGTAAACAATGACAGGTAAACAGCATTATATCTTGCCCTCAATAGCCTCTTTCATCAGTTTGCAGGTCTCGGGGTGTCTCATCACCAGGAGATTGGCCCCGGCCAGCAGCAGGCTGAGCGCGGTGATGCTTTCCCAGAGAAGGCCTTGTTTCTCGCTTTCCTTGGCTTGCTTTGTCTTCCAGCACTCTGCGCCCAGGTCGGCGATGATGGGCATCTGCATGGTGTTGTCGCCGAACATAACGCCGATGTGTTTGGTCCTTTCCATGATGGTGAAGCTGTACTCCATGCCATAGCCCAGAGCCGAGCTTAGTGGGTCTATGACAATCCGGTTTGCCGGCATTGACTTGAGCAGCTTGACGTTCAACTCCTTCTCCAGGTTGATGTCCAGGGGAGACTGTGCCACTATGGAATGGCCGTGCTCTATGGCTGCCTTGCTGATAGGCTCGTAGTTTTCTTTCACCACTGGCCCGAGCAGCAGTCCTTCGCCAGAACAGGCTTCGGCCACCTTGGTCAGTACCTCAATGTCCTTATTTTCGTCGCCGCAGCCGTAAACGACAAGGGGTGTGCTGATGGCTGCTGCCACCTGCTTGACCGCGGCCGCTGCTTTGTCTGCAGGAGCGTTAGCGCCGCCGGGGTCGGTGCTCACCAGGCGTAGCATCACCAGGTCGGCACCGTATCCCAAAGCCTTCTTGGCCCAGGCCGCCGGGTCTTTAGTGACATCCTTGTAGGGAGCGATTAGCCACTGTGCCCAACCTTCAGGCTCGGCGTCCAGCATTTCCAGGGCTAGCCTGGGTCGGTTAGCAATTGTTCCCTCAAAAAAATGAAAGGGGAGGACACTTTCCCCCCCTATCTTGATAGCTTTGTCTCCCTTGCCGATGACTACCTCGGCTACTTTTCCGGTATAGGTCTCCAGAGGTGCTTTGTAGTCCATGGTTTACTCCTTACATCAGATTTCTAACTCTCAAGCCAGGCATGAGAATATAGCGTCTCACCCATGAGCACTTTCGCGGTCTTTACATAGTCCTGTTCTTTCTTTGTCAGGGAACCCAGGTCTGGGGCTTCCCCGTCCATTGTCTTATAGATTAGGTCCACGATTTTGGGGAGTTCACCTTTATTTAGCTTCACCAGTTCTTCGTCCAGGACATCGGCGATTGCCGAATACAACCCCCTCCTGCCCAGCATCACCATGTAGGTGCGATTGAGGATACCCCTTAACTCTTCCGGAGTACCGTTGGAGACATTGGAGAGGCCAATGGTGGACTTGACGCCTGGGAGCAGGTCTTGAAGCATACCGATGAACTCAACAGCCTCCCAAACCTGTTTTTGGTCGGCGCTGACCGGCAGGATGATGGGGTCAACCCAGATATCCTCGTTGGGAATGCCCATCTCGTTGGCAATAGCCACTGTATCCATGATGCTCTCAATTCGAGAATCAACATCCGGTGGGCAACCTTTGTCGGTGAGGACTGAAATAACGACGTCGGTGTTGTACTTCTTGGCCAGGGGCAGCATGAGCTCTTTGCTATCGGTACGGCCTGAGGCCGAGTTGAGCAGAGGTCGTTTCTTGCAGGCTTTAAGGCCAGCTTCCATGGCCACGGGATTGAGGGTATCGATTGAGAGGGGTAAGTCGGCAACTTGCTGGATGGTCTCAGCCAACCACTTGGGCATCTCTTCGGGGTCTCGCTTGGCTGGTCCTAGATTAACATCTATATAATCGGCTCCAGCCTGAGCCTGGGCCTTGGCTAAATCGAGGATGACTTTTGGATTTCGCTCTTTGACTGCGTCATTGACTTCCTGGGCAATGATGTGAATGCTCTCGCCGATTAGAACCATGTGACCTCCCTTTCTACTGACTGGAATGGCTAGAAATGGCTACCCTTGGATCAAAAGGAAAAATGTTAAGCCAAACCAAGTTGGTATTGTATCACCTTAATCGCATAGGCGTCAATAGCTTAGCTGCCAAGCCCAGGGGTGCATGCCACCCCAATTGCCTTTTTTGACCTCCAAGGCGCTAGCTATTATAATTATATTGAGCGTATGCTCATAATGCAAGTAGGAAATTAGCTTAATGCCGAGGCCGCGTAGATGCAGACGGATTGCTTTCCTGCCGGGGGCCGATTATTTCAAGCCTGCGGGTATCCCGTTGAGGGAGCTGGATGAGGTCCACCTGGCTCTGGAAGAAGCGGAGGCGATAAGGCTGAAAGACCTTGAAGACCTGGAGCAGGAGGAATGCGCCCAGAGGATGAACATTTCGCGGCCAACTTTTCAAAGGGTGCTGGACTCAGCACGCAAGAAGGTTGCCGATGCATTACTCAACGGGAAGGCCATCAGGATATTTGGTGGTGACTATGAGATGCCCGCTCTGCGCTGGCGTTGCGAGGTGGGGCATGAGTGGGACGTGGCGTCCGAGGCGCTGTCGCAGAAGGCTACGATTCTATGCCCTACGTGTGGCTTGCCGGGGATTAGCCCGTACGGATAGCCGTTACCTTACAGATGTTGATATCGATGGCAGCGAGAAGATGGGCAAAGGTGCAAGTGGCAGCTTGCGCATTGGCAATAACGTATGTGACCACTGAGATAAGTCTCAGTTCTGCAATAATACCACACTATTCACGACGGAGGATTACTGGTGACAACCAAAGAACAAGCACAGCAGATATTGAACGAAATCTTGGTCCCAGGTGCCGGGCGCAGCCTGGCAGAGCTGAATTTGGTCCGCAATATTAAAATCACGGACAACAAGGTTGATATCACTCTGGCCTCAGCAGCTTTGAACCCCGACACCCAGAATTGGATAGAGACTAAGGTCAGCGATGCCACAAAGCAATTGCCGGCTCTAAGCCAGGCTGACATAACCTTTGTGGAGGCGAAGCCCAGCGAGGTGAATGAAGTGCGCAGCGTAATTGCTGTGATGAGCGGCAAAGGCGGAGTTGGCAAATCACTGGTAACTGCTCTCCTGGGTATAGCCCTTGCGCGAAAGGGCAAAAAGGTTGGTATACTCGATGCCGATATAACGGGGCCTAGCATACCCAAGATGTTCGGTCTTAGTAACCAGCGGCCCAGTGGCAGCGACACCGGTATCTTGCCGGTCTTATCCAAGATGGGTATAAGCATTATGTCTATAAACCTGGTTCTGCCTCACGAGGATGACGCTGTTATCTGGCGGGGACCACTCATCGGCAAAGCTATCCAGCAATTCTGGGAAGAGGTGCTCTGGGGCAAGCTGGATTGCCTGATTGTAGATTTGCCGCCGGGCACCGCTGATGCTCCACTGACAGTAATGCAGTCGCTATCCGTGAGCGGTGTTGTTATCGTACTGAGTCCGCAGGAATTAGCTGTCATGGTGGTAAGGAAGGCAGTTAAGATGGCACAGCAAATGAATGTTCCCATTTTGGGCGTCGTGGAGAACATGAGCTATTTCATTCTCCCGGATAGTGGCAAGAAGCTGGAGCTTTTCGGCAGGAGCCGGGGGGCGGAGATGGCTGAAATGGCTGGAGCACCTCTGTTGGCACAGATACCCATAGACCCAAGGCTGGCTGAGCTTTGCGATGCCGGCGAAATCGAGAAGTACAGCTCAGAAGCCTTCGACTCCCTGGCCAAGAATTTCACCAAGGCCATGGCGCCCAAGGCAAAAAAGAAGTCCTGAACAATCTGATATGGACACTGAATGTAACATCATACAGTCGTCACTGTGGCGGGGTGGATTTCACCGAGACTGCTCACAAGTGCTACAATTCTACAAATTTGGGCCTGAGAGCGTCATATTTGTGTGACTGCTTACACAGCCCTCCATGTGAAGCAGGGCATTTTGACCAAGCCAATACAGGAAACCCCAGGCCGCTGGACTGTACTGCTGGTAACCACGCTAGCCGGCTTCCTCATTCCCTTCATGGGCTCTTCCATCAACGTAGCCTTGCCTGCTATCGGCAAGGACCTTTCCATGCACGCTGTTGTCCTGGGCTGGGTGGCCACCGCATATCTCTTGGCTTCAGCCATGCTATTAGTCCCTT
>VGOF01000130.1 GCA_016875975.1 Chloroflexota bacterium
AATTCATTTAGAACAGCGGTTATCTCAAATTCCATCGGGAAAAAGGTGGTGCTCTTGAATTTTCCCAACAATCCGTCAGGTTATACCCCGACGAGAGAAGAGGCAGAAGCCATAGCAAATGTCTTGACAGAGGCTGCTAAAGCAGGTAACAAACTTGTTGTCATTCTTGATGACTCGTATTTTGGTCTCGTCTTTGACGATGCAGCGGCAACTGAATCTCTGTTCTCCAGGTTGGCTCATGCTCATGAGAACCTTCTTGCCATCAAGGTAGACGGCATCACCAAAGAGGAGTATGCCTGGGGTCTACGTGTAGGATTCGTAACCTATGGCATCAAGGGCGGGAACAAAGAACTCTACAAGGCTCTAGAAGATAAGACGGCAGGAGCAGTGAGGGGAAATATCTCCAATTCTCCTCATGCATCTCAATTCGCCGTTTTACAAGCCTTGAACTCCGACGCCCACGAACGAGAGAGGCAGGAAAACAAGAAGAAGATACAGGAACGTTACCTTAAGGTCAAGGATGTTCTAAAAGCACATAGCGAATACGCTAAGTATTTTGAGGCTCTCCCCTTCAACTCGGGGTATTTCATGTGTACGAAGCTGAAAGACCTGAATCCGGATAAGGTCTGGGAAACGCTGTTGAGCAAATATAGTACCGGAGTAATCTGCTATGCTGAGAAGAACCTGCTGCGGCTTGCCTTTGCTTCTACGCCTCTGGACAAGATAGAGAAGCTGTTCAATAATATCTATCTAGCCTGTAAGGAATGTGCTCTTGGTTAGAATCGAAGATGCATAGTACCTTGACAATTAAGAAGACATGCAGCTATAGTAGATTTCTCTTAGGCTGTGGCAACCTTGTCGACAAGGTACTCCACATTGGATGTCTGGGCAGGGTTACGGGGGTCGATATTAAGGAGACGCTGAGGACATCGGGCAAAGCGTTATTCTAGTTTTGTTTATAACATAGACAAACAAGGACAGGTTTGAATCTGTCCGCAAGAAATGGTTCGTTGGGCGGACATCCCCCACGGCCTATCCCTAAATAATGATATGTGGTGCGCGGCTTTAGCCTTGCCAATTAGTAACTACAGTTGGACTACCCTGAATAGCTGCCCTAAGAGGTCAACTCTATTTGAACTAAGAGCGACTGAATAATCTCGGAGCAAGTTCACTATGAAAGTATTAGTTGCTGACCCACTAGCTGAAGAGGGCGTTGAGGTTCTTAAACGCCAGGCGGAAGTTGACGTCAAGCTTAAGCTCAAGCCCGAAGAACTGAAGAGCATAATAGGTGACTATGACGCGTTGATTGTACGCAGCGAGACTAAAGCTACAGCAGACATCATCGAAGCAGGCAAGAAGCTCCAGGTCATTGCCCGCGCCGGTGTAGGCCTGGACAACATAGACGTTGAGGCAGCCACCAGGAAGGGCATAGTAGTAGTCAACGCTCCCACAGGTAATACCATCGCAGCCGCTGAACATGCCATCGCCTTGATGATGGCATTGGCTCGCCACGTGCCGCAGGCGAACGCCCGGCTCAAGTCCGGTGTCTGGCAACGCAGCGAATACATGGGCACAGAGCTCAGAGGTAAGACCCTGGGCATGGTTGGCCTGGGCAATGTGGGTTCGGCTGTTGCCCGCAGAGCGCAAGCGTTTGAGATGCGCCTCATCGGCTATGACCCCTTTGTCTCCTCAGAGTATGCCCGCAACCTGGGCGTGGAGCTGGTCCCCATGGATAAATTGATAAAGGAATCTGACTTTATCACGCTTCATCTGCCGCTGACCTCAGAGACCAAAGATATCATCGGAGCTAAGGAGCTGAGTAAGATGAAGCCCACTGTACGCATCGTCAACTGCGCCCGCGGTGGGCTTGTCGATGAGGAGGCTTTGTACAAGGCAGTGGAGACGGGGAAAATAGCCGGTGCCGCTGTGGACGTTTTCGCCACGGAACCGGTGACTGACAGTGTGCTTTTCAAATGCGACAGAATCATAGTCACGCCACACCTGGGCGCCTCTACTGCAGAAGCGCAGACCAGCGTTGCCTTGGAGGTGGTTGAACAGGTGCTGGCTGTTCTGAAAGGACAACCAGCACGGTATGCGGTGAATGCACCTCAAATACCTGCTGAGCTGCTAGCCGTGCTGGCGCCTTTCATGCAGGTGGCTTCCACACTGGGCAGCCTGGCCAGGCAATTGATGGAAGGGCAGATAAAGAGCATCCAGATAGAATATAGTGGTGAAATCGCTAACTATGACACCAGTGCGGTGAAGGCATCGGTTATTGGTGGCCTGCTGGAAGGCATCAGCGAAGAGCGCATCAATGTGGTAAACGCTGCTGTCATTGCAAACCGGCGGGGCATAAAGATTGCCGAAAAGAAAGAGGCTGTCTGCGAAAACTATGCCAGCCTTATCACACTCAAAGTTACCACAGATGTTGCTAGCCTGGTAGTGGCTGGCACGGTACTGCGCGGCGAGACGCATATTGTGCGGGTGAATAACTTCTGGCCTGACATCATACCCACGGGTGGTTACTTCTTGTTCTGCGACCATCGTGACCGCCCTGGCCTCATCGGTGCTGTGGGCAACATAACTGGCAAGGCAGACATTAATATCAGTTCCATGCAGTTGGCACGGCTACAGCCACGTGGCCCGGCTTTGATGATTCTGGCTTTAGATGAAGCACTGCCTGAAGCGCAACTGCAGGAGACACTGGCACTGCAGGATGTTCATACGGCCAAACTGGTAAAACTATGAACTCTGCCAGAGGCTACCACGCATTGCAAAGATGATGACAAAAAGAACTGACCGCCCAAAGAGACCGCACAGCAATAATGGCAATGGGCTAGTGGAGTCGCCCGAGTTGGTTCGTGCCTTGGTGCGTAGCGCTGGCACCGGAGTATATATTGTCCAGGACGGCAAATTCGTCTACGTCAACCCACTTTTCGAAGAGATGACCGGGTACTCGGCTAAGGAACTGATGGGTAAGCACTCGCTCGAGCTTGTGTACCCAGAAGACAAAAACGCTGTGAGAGAGGCAGCCATAGAAAGTCTGAAAGGTGGCAGCCCGCATCCCTATGAATATCGCTTTTTGAAAAAGAATGGCGAGGCGATGTGGATTTTGGAGCGTGTGACATCCATGGACTACGGGGGGAAGCGGGCTGCTGTAGGCAGCTTCATGGACATAACGATGCGCAAGCGGGCAGAACAAAAACTGGTTCACCAAAGCATCGTGCTCCGAGCGTTAAAAGCTATAGACCTGCTGGTGGCTGAAGAAATGGACAAAGATGTAGTTATAGACCGCGTGTGCAATCTTCTCGTCCAGGCGGGCAACTATGCCAATGTCTGGGTGGTACTGGTTGATGGCGAAAAGCATTTTGTTTCTCTAGCCTATTCAGTGCGCATGAGGGAAATGCCTCGTCTAATTCAGAACATGAAACAAGGCCGTTACCCTCGGTGCATTAGGGACGTACTGGAAGGCCAAAAGAAATATAACATCTATCATGACTTGAGCAGGCTACCTGATGAACATCCCTTCCTGATGACTGAAAACAGCCAGGCGGCTTTTGTAACCAGATTGGAGACCGCTGGCCATACCCACGGTGTTATGGGTATCTCTATCTCGGAATTGGCGGCTACGGATGAAGACGAATGGTTGTTACTCCAGGAGGTCGCTGCTGATGTTTCCTATATGCTGTCCAGGATTGAGGCCGAGCAACTGCGCAAAGAGTCTGAGCAACAAATGACCTACATGGCTTTGCATGATGCACTGACTGGTCTGCCAAACCGAACGTTACTCAGCGACCGCCTCAATGTCGCAGTGGCACAGGCGAGTCGTAACAGCCACAAGATTGCAGTGATGATGCTCGATTTGGACCGCTTTAAGAATGTCAACGATTCGCTGGGGCATAGTATTGGTGATGAGCTACTCAAGGCGGTTGCCCAGCGATTGGGAGACATCCTGAGGCGCAGCGATACGGTGGCGCGTATGGGAGGCGACGAATTCATAATCCTGCTACCACAGGTCAACCAGACCGAGTATGCAGCCAGAGTTGCCCGGAAGCTGCTGAACTCCTTCAAAAAACCATTTGTGGTCGAGGGGCACGAACTACGAATGACGACCAGTATAGGAGTCGCTCTCTATCCTGAGGCCGGTGAAGATGCCGAAAGCTTGCTCAGGCACGCCGATACCGCTATGTACCGCGCCAAGGAAAGAGGCAGAGACAGGTACTGCGTCTGGATTTCAGAGCAGAACGAGTGGCAGTGCGGCTCCTGACCAATGGAAATCAAAGACAGATTCGCTTCCCTGTGGCACAGGTATTTCAATGATGCCGAGCTGCCTATCGCTTTCTACTATACCAACAAGGAAGCACATACTGAACCAGTCAAGCCAGGTTCCCTGCCCAGGTGCATAATCGGCGCCTTATCCCATGTCAGGGAAGGGAAATCCCTCAGCTTTGATGCCGAATCCATAGGTTGCTTCGGCGGCAAGAGATACCTGGGCTTTGCTGACAGAATAATGCCCGACTTCGAGTACTTTCTCTCTTGCGGAATCCCAGGCAAGCTGGAGGGTGAGCGGTACAAGAAATCACCGGAACTAGTCAAGAGTCTTATGAAACACGCGCATACCTTCAAAGCGCCAGGGCGTTTCATCGTATTCAAGCGATGGGATATGCTTGACAAGTCAGACAGACCTGAAGTAGTCATTTTCTTTGCCCGGCCTGATGTCCTTTCCGGCCTGTTCACGCTGGCCAACTTTGACGAAGCCGAACCCAACGGCGTGTTTTGCCCATTTAGCTCCGGCTGTGGTTCTATAGTCCAATATCCTTATCTTGAACGGGATGCAGAGCGTCCACGGGCTATTTTGGGGATGTTTGATGTCTCGGCGCGCCCCTTTGTCCCTGCTGGCACGTTGTCGTTTGCTGCGCCAATGAATAAATTTCTGAAGA
>VGOF01000131.1 GCA_016875975.1 Chloroflexota bacterium
CATACTTGGACACAGCACAGCCCTTAGAAACTAGAACACAAATCGATGCCACAGCCTCAAGCTGTAATTGATTATGCCAGGTGCCGCCCCCGAGAATGCGGAGATGGCATCTGCCTGGCCACTATGGAATGCCCAAACAAGGTTCTGCGCCAGGAAGCCACCTTTGAATATCCATTTTCGCACCCGTCGCGTTATTGCCGGGGCTGCGCTAAATGTGCCCAAGCTTGCCCCCTTGGAGCAGTCAAGGTAACTTCGTGAGATTCCGTCGACTGAATTCACAAGGCAGGACACTAGATGGCTATTGACAACCTGATGCAGAAGTAGTACCATGATTACGTCGATTCGCACACTTGCACTTTTGCGAATAGGAGATGGAATGATACAGAACGGAAGTGGCAAGTCGGATTTGCTGAATCTGACTAACGATTTCCTGGAGTACCTGGTAGTTACCAAGAATCGCTCAATCCTTACTATCGCCGATTATCGTCATTATTTGAACCGATTTCTTGATTGGCTCGATCAAAACCACCCCGGTTCCCAGCCATCGGACATAAACATGGAGACAGTTCGGCAGTATCGGCTCTATCTGGCTCACTTCCGTAACCGAAATGGCGTGCCACTGAAGCGTGTTACCCAGACCTACCACATCATAGCACTGAGGTCATTCTTGCGCTATCTCCTGGTTCAACGTGATATTTCCACCCTCTCCCCTGACAAGATTGAGCTGCCCAAGCCAGCCTCTCGTTCAGTCAGTTTTTTGAACTCCGAACAGTTGGAGAGGCTGCTCAACAGTCCCAAAATTGATAATGAGATGGGACTGCGGGACAGGACGATTCTTGAAGTCCTATTCAGCACAGGCCTCAGGGTATCTGAACTGGTCCACCTCAACCGTGACCAAATAGACCTGAAGCGCAAAGAATTCAGTGTCAGGGGTAAGGGCGACAAATTCCGCGTGGTTTTCCTTTCTGATGTGGCGGCACACTGGCTCGAACGCTATCTTCGGACTCGGCGAGACACGTTCAAGCCTTTGTTTATTCGATATAGTGGTCCCGTGGATGTGCGAAGGGATGGCGAGAAAATGCGGCTTACTGCTCGCTCTATCCAGAAAATCGTGGAAAACTACGCCAAAAAGTGTGGGTTATCGTTGGAAGTAACCCCACATACCCTACGTCATTCTTTTGCTACAGACTTGCTTATGGCCGGTGCCGATTTACGCTCTGTCCAGGAGATGCTAGGCCATGCGAGCATAAGGACAACTCAGGTATACACCCACGTTACCAATAAACATCTGAAAGAAGTACACCAGGCTTTTCACAGCCGGAATAAATAGCCAGCAGTTGTGCAACATTATGTCAACTGCATGGTCTGTTGCCGTGGGAACTCTGACTCAATCTCAATCTGAATCTGGATATCATGCCCCTTTAGAAGCGTGTGACTGCTTACCGGGGCTGGCCAGTGCTTCATTGGAGACCCTGAGGAAGACTTCGACAATCTTTGGGTCGAACTGTTGTCCTTTGCCCTTCTCCAGTTCCGAGCGAGCGGTTTCAATGTCTAGCGCTTTCCTATATGGCCTGTTTGAGGTCATAGCATCATAAGCATCGATCACAGCTAGAAGTCTAGCACCCAGCGAGAATCGCTTCATTACAGGGCTGCTAGCCGGCTCTGATGGTGGCATCCCATCCGCATTCGGGTCGGCTGCTGCCAGACCATCAGGGTAACCAGTCCCATCATAGCGCTCATGGTGATGCCTTACCATCTCCAGGATTTCCTCGTCATCCACTATGGGGTGCAATATCCTCTCCCCTATCTCACAATGAGCCATGACGTGCCTGTATTCATCCTCAGTGAGCTTCCCTGGCTTCCTGAGAATCGATTCTTCAACCCCTATTTTGCCAATGTCGTGCACCAGGCTGGCTAACCTTATCTTCTCAATCATTTCGTCAGATAACCCTAACTCGCGTGCCACCACCACCGC
This sequence comes from Chloroflexota bacterium, assembly GCA_016875975.1. Taxonomy (GTDB): domain Bacteria; phylum Chloroflexota; class Dehalococcoidia; order GIF9; family UBA5629; genus VGOF01. Next base: position 1,976 of record VGOF01000131.1, read on the forward strand.
CGAGGAGGTTACCCTTTCCGAATGACCTCGCGTGTATTCGTCTTTAGCCTCCAAAGCTATGGCCAAGGACATTATAGAGTTGAAAAACGATTCGCGTATCTTCTCTGTCTGCTCCTGCACTTTCTTCTCGAGATGGAGCTGGTAGTCTTTGTTTTCAAGTACCAGCCTCCTCTTTTCTAGTGCCCTATTGACACTGAGCCTGAGCATATTAAGGTCAATCGGCTTTATGATGTAGTCATAGGCACCTAGCTTCATGGATTGAATCGCTGTCTCCACATTGCTGATAGCCGTCACCATAATGACCGCAATGTCCGGATATCTTGATGCAACCTCCTGGAGCACTTCGGTCCCCGATTTTAGAGGCATACTGATGTCCAGCAGAACAAGGTCAAAGTCCCTATCACTGACCTTTTTCAAAGCGATATCGCCGTCGGAAGCCTCATCACAATAGTAGCCCTCCTGGATTAGCTTGCGCGATATGATGCCTCTGACAGAGGATTCGTCGTCTACTATCAGGATGTTTGCCTTGGCGTTTCCCTTATTCATCGCTTGTGTACACAGCAATCGCAAGCTGGTTTCCTAACTTCGATGTAATGTTCACATATAGGTTTGGCAATGTCAAGCCAAAGAGAATGCCTGACTTTGTTATAATAATGGTAGCACCCAATAGAGTCTTGGCTCAATTGTTCCTCGAAATTAGCTGAGGTGAAAGGTGATGGACAAATACGATGTGATTATAGTTGGTGGTGGGCCTGCCGGCCTTACTGCGGGATTGTACGCTTCTCGCGCTGGACTCAAGACATTGTTGCTGGAGCGTGCTCTCCTTGGAGGTCAGATAGTCAACGCACAGCATGTTGAGAACTACCCGGGCTTCCCCGACGGCATTTCTGGGTTCGAGCTTGCTTCTCTGATGCAGCAGCAGGCCACAAAGTATGGGTTGGAGATTACTACTGCTGATGTTGCCAAGGTGGTGACTGACAAAAATTATTGCATATTGGCAAACGATAGTACCTTTGAGGCAGCGGCTCTCATAATTGCTGCTGGGTCTGAACATCGTAAACTGGCAGTGCCCGGAGAGGACAAACTGGTGGGGCGAGGTATATCGTATTGTGCTACCTGTGATGGCTTTTTGTTTCGCGAGCAAGACGTGGTGGTGGTTGGAGGTGGTGATACTGCCATTACAGATGCACTGGAGCTGAGCCAGCATGCCAGGACTGTGCATGTAGTGCATCGGCGTGACCAACTCAGAGCAGGGCAAGTCCTCCAGCAGCGGGCCTTCAGCGACCCTAAGATCAAATTCATCTGGGATACAGTAGTCGAAGATGTAACAGGAGAGCCTATGGTCAATGCCATCAGGCTACGCAACGTTAAAACAGGAAAAACGTCCGTGCTACAACTGGCTGGCGTGTTTGTGGCCATTGGGCTTGTCCCCAATAGCCAGGCTTTCTCTGAGCTGGTTAAGCTAGATGAGACAGGACATGTTATCACTGACGAGCTGATGGCAACGTCGGCTCCTGGTGTCTTTGCTGCCGGCGACATACGCAAGAACTCAGCACGACAGGTCTCCAGCGCTGTCGGTGATGGTGCTACGGCAGCCATATCTGTCTTCAGGTATCTCAAGGAACGATAGCAACAGCTTGCTGTAGGCCATCTCTGGCCTACAGCCTTCCTGCTATCCCTTTTGCAGTTCCTTGCGTAAGGCACGAAACAGCTCCGCTTCACTGGTAGCGTGAGCCTCAAGATGTTTTCGCGTGTGGCGGATATGAGCTCGTAGCCCGTATGCTTTCCCCTCCCAAACTTCTCGGGACAAGTTGCTGTCGAACAGTTCAAAAGCCATTTCCTCTGCTCTTCTAATGCGCTTTCTAAAGTCATCGTGTTCTTCTAACAAAAGAGCAAAAGCCAGAGCAAGTGACCTGGAGCGTTTCTCGAAAACGGCTAGAATGGCTTTCTCCTCGCGTTCGAAATGCTGGCCCAGCGCTTTGTCTACTTTTTCTATTGACTTCTGTAAATTCTTCAGATTTTGTCTCCTATCACCCAGTCTTCCGACCACAAATCCTTCTACCGGGCGCTCTAGCTCTAATATGGCGGCCATATCATTGGCTATCCCCTCCGAAGCTTTGATACCAGTCATAATTTGTTCATGCTCTTTGATTGTCTGGTCAATTAGGGCAAGAGTCTTTTCCATATGCTCTACCTCCTGCAGTCTCTTTCACATGAAATATGCGTTTGCATGGCATGCTTCAATGATTTTCTACTGTGGCCTGCATTTTGTCTGTGACCTTAGTCGAATTTTGTTGAGAACGTGACAAGGCAGACCTGGAACAGTAACATCTCAGCTGGCTGCTAATCAACAGTGGGCTCGGCAGGGTTCGAACCTGCGACCAACCGGTTATGAGCCGGTCGCTCTGCCACTGAGCTACGAGCCCGCAGACAAAATATCAAATGATGCAGTTGGCAGTTAGCCTCTTGGTGCAGCTTCTGCATGCACCAGCACCCAAAGGCTGTCACACCGCGTTCATAAGTATATCACAGGTTTGTAGTGCTGTGAATTGCACCTTGGCTTGCACAAAACGACCCTGGCCCTCCGCTCCATGTGACTTGACTGCGATGCTTGTCCCCAGTAAAATTAGCAGTCGAATAGTGAGACTGCTAATACACTCTTTGGGAGGATATTCAAGAGCATTGAAAGCTGAGCTTTTATAGCTGCCTACTCAGAGGGGGTACAGATGCCTATCTATCAGTATGTTTGCTCCAAGTGTAATCATAAATTCGAACTTCGGCAGAGTTTCGGTGCTGAATCTGCGACATCCTGCCCGCGATGTCACAATGGAGCACAGAGACTTTTTGCTCCAGTGCCCATAATTTTCAAGGGCTCGGGATTTTACGTGACCGACAGCAAGAAGAGCAGTGCGCCGGCTGGCGAAGTGAAAGCTAAAGACA
>VGOF01000132.1 GCA_016875975.1 Chloroflexota bacterium
TGGCATAATCAATTACAGCTTGAGGCTGTGGCATCGATTTGTGTTCTAGTTTCTAAGGGCTGTGCTGTGTCCAAGTATGTAGCTATCTTATGTAGCAGCTCGTCTAATCCCCAGGCCTTATGAGCCGAAATTATGATCGTCTGACTGTGAGGCAGTGTCATTGGCAACGATATTGACGTCAGCTCAGCTTCATCTTGTACCACTAAGTCCAGCTTGTTGACTACAATTAAGCGGGGTTTTGTATCCAGGCGTAGCTCGGCGAGTATCTCTTCCACGGTCTGAAACTGCTCAGGTGCGTTAATGTGCGTTATGTCAACAATATGCAGGAGCAAGGCAGCCTCTTCCAGTTCCTCCAATGTAGCTCTAAAGGCAGCTACTATTGACGGTGGAAGCTTATGTATAAAGCCTACCGTGTCAGTGAGCAAAAACTGTCTCTTATCAGGAAGCGTCAGTCGCCTGGTCACAGGATCCAATGTGGAGAATAGCTTGTTCTCCACAGTTACACCGGCATGGCTCAGAGCATTGAGCAATGTGCTTTTGCCGGCATTGGTGTAGCCAACAAGCGCAACAACCGGTATTTGATTCTTTTTCCGCTTTTGTCTGTACAGCGCCCGGTGCTGTCGTATCGCCTCAATTTGTGTCTTAAGGCGGTGGATACGGTTCCGGATAAGCCTGCGGTCTGTCTCTAACTGTGACTCGCCAGGCCCTCTGGTGCCTATGCCACCACCAAGACGTTCAAGGTGACTCCATTGGCCCGCAAGGCGTGGCAGTAGATACTGGTGCTGAGCCAGTTCCACCTGAAGTTGCCCTTCGCGTGTCTTTGCCCTTCTGGCAAAGATATCAAGAATTAAGGCAGTACGGTCGATAACTTTTACCTCGAGAGCATCTTCCAGGTTCCTCTGCTGCCGAGGCGATAGCTCGTCGTTGAAGATGACCACTGAATAAAGGCATTGCTGCCTGAGGGCAATCAACTCCTTGAGTTTTCCCTTGCCGAGGTAATACGATGGTGAAGGGTTCTCTACCTTCTGGGTTAGCTTGCCCACAATCTGGGCTCCTGCCGTCTGTGCCAGATAGGACAATTCGGTTATCGAGCCTTCGATGGGCCAGTTACTATCAGAATATTTTAGCTCTACTCCTACCAGGAAGGCTTTCTCAGGTTCTGCCTGCGTGGTGAGAAAGGTTTGGCGATCAAACCTAGACATTATTTTGTAGCGCTCTTATGCCAAAGCAACAAGCGACGAATGCCGTCGTCAAGACGCTCATCGGGCAAAGTCAGAGAGAGACGAACGTAGCCTTCGCCTGCGTTGCCATAGCCCACGCCGGGTGTGACTGCCACATTAGCCTTGTCCAGAAGCTCGGTAGCGAACTGTACCGAGGTATAACCCGGGGGAACTCTGACCCAAACGTAGAAACTGGCCTTCGGTGGGTTAGCTTTCAGTCCTATCTCACTGAGGGCTTTCAACAATTTGTCTCGGCGTTGCTGGTAAATGGCACTTTGCCTTTCCGTAAAGTTACGCGGCCCATTCAGTGCCTCGATGGCCGCTATTTGGATTGCCTGCGGTATGCCCGAATCCAAGTTGGATTTCAAGCGAAAAAGCGCATCTATCATCTGCGCATTGCCTACTGCCATGCCTATCCGCCAACCGGTCATATTATAGGTCTTGGAGAGAGAATGGAACTCGATGCCAACATCCCTGGCTCCAGGTACCTCCATGAAGCTGGGTGGTTTGTATCCATCATAAGCCACTTCGGTATACGGTGCATCGTGGCATATGGCAAGGTTGTGCTTTTTGGCAAAACGCACTGCCTCTACGAAGAAAGAGGTTTCTGCTGTGGCTCCGGTAGGGTTATTGGGATAATTAAGCCATAGAAGCTTGGCCTTTTTGATAACCGCCGCAGGCATAGCCGCAAAATCAGGCAAAAAGCCATTTTCTTCTCTTAATGGCATGTAATGAGGTTCTCCGCCGGCCAGCAAAGTGCTCATCGAGTACACAGGGTAGCCAGGGTCAGGCACCAAGGCTACATCCCCGGAATCGATAAAACAAAAAGAAATATGCCCGATACCTTCTTTGGAACCGATCAGGGGCAGCACTTCTTTGCTCGCATCAAGCTCAACGTTGAAGCGCTTTCGATACCATCTGGCAATGGCTAGACAGAGTTCAGGCAGGCCAGATGTCTCTGGGTAGCGATGGTTTGATGGTTCACGAGCTGCTGTGCATAACCGGTCTATTATGTAATCAGGAGTCGGCATATCAGGGTCACCGATGGCAAAGCTGATTACATCTTCACCCCTGGCACGCTTTTCGGCAATTTTTCGATTGATCTCGACAAATAGATAAGGTGGAAGCTTTTCCAATCGATGCGAAAGTCTCATTTCAGCCATTCCCCAGTAAAAACTTCTTCCACGGGTCCTGCCAGATATACCTCCCCTACTCTGTCCCATCCTATGGTCAGATCTCCACCATCTAACTTTATGTCAACAATACCTCCTGTCATCCCTCTTACCACAGAGGCTACTGCTATGGCACACGCCCCGCTGCCACACGAAAGTGTTTCTCCTACTCCCCGCTCCCACACTCTAGCCTCGATTTTATCCTGGCCCAATATCCTGGCGACTTCAAAATTAGTCCGTTCCGGAAACATGGGATGGTTTTCTACTTGTGGGCCAATTGTACTGAGCGGAAAGATAGCAACTGGTTCCTGAACGAAAGCCACAGCATGCGGATTGCCCATGGATACAAAACATAAGGAAAGCCTCTTCCCGCTAACAGATAGGTCGTATTCCAGTATTGGCCGGCTGTCATTGCCGCTAGCCGCATTTCCCCCTGGTATACGTACAGGTATATCTTCGGGCTTGAAACGGGGCTTGCCCATGTTTACTTCAGCTCTGGTCACCTTGTCCTGTGACTCATGTGTTTCGATGGTTCTTATCCCCGCTAATGTCTCCACGGTCAACTCGTGCCCGCTGACTATTCCCCTATCAACGACATACTTGGCAAAGCAACGCAGGCCATTTCCGCTGATTTCAGCTTCAGAGCCATCAGGATTGAACAAACGCATCCTTAAGATAGCCCTTTTAGATGGGAGTATTGCAATCAGACCATCAGCACCTACCCCAAATTGTCGCTGGCACATATCTTTGGCCAGTTTTGCCCACTCAAATTCACTGGCGCGGGCATCTACCAATATAAAATCATTACCTGTGGCCTGCAGCTTGGCAAATTTCATCAGTACGCCTCAACTCCCAAATTGGCCGAGAAACTTCTCCACCATCGCATTTGCCTCGTTTTCCCAAGTTCCCCGTATATCGAGCCAGCATATCCTTTCATCGGACAAGCGAAACCAGGCATATTGGTGGCGTGCAATCCGATGTGTACCATGCTTGGTTTGTTCTATAGCTGAAGCTAAATCCAGTTCCCCCCCAAGAAACATTCCCATCTGGCGATAGCCGATACTAGACATGGAAGGAAGACTGAGGCTGTATCCCTTTGCCAACAGTCCCTTCACTTCTTCGACAAATCCCCTTTTTATCATCTCATCAACGCGTGAGTCAATTATATGATACAAATGGCTCCTTGCTGTGGTCAAACCTATAATAAGAACAGGAAGGTCGAGACCTTGTTTATGCCATAGTTGTGATGCCGGCATGCCAGTCGTAAGGCAGACTTCTAAAGCCCTGATGATTCTGCGCGTATTGCCGGGCATAATCTTGGCAGCGGCAACTGGGTCTGCCCGCTGCAATTCTTGATACAATGCTGAGTCGCCTTCGCTGGCAGCTTTTTGCTCCAGGTTCTGTCTCAGATCTCTATCGGGTGGCACATGTGGCATTTGCCATCTTTCCAATACAGACCAGATGTATAATCCGCTGCCACCAACCAGCAATGGAATCCTTTTTTGCTTCTGAACGGCTTCGATGGTGTTGTAAGCCAACGTCTGGAACATCGCCAGGCTAAATGATTCGTCGGGGTCGATTATATCGATGATGTGATGTGGCACAAGTTCGCGTTCCGAAAGGCTCGGTTTGGCGGTCCCGATGTCCATATAACGATATACCTGACGGCTGTCTGCGCTAACTATCTCGCCATAGAAACGTTGAGCCAGGTACAAGGCGAGTTTGCTCTTGCCCACCGCTGTTGGGCCAACTATAGCAATAAGAGCTGTCACGAGGCTGACTTGATGGTCGTTGTTTGTCGAACTATGCTCAGGAAATCTTCGGCTTTGAGACTGGCCCCACCGACAAGAGCACCATCTATTTCAGGCTCAGAAATGAACTCAGCAACGTTGTCTCCAGTCACGCTGCCACCGTATAGTATGCGAATGGCTTGGGAAGGAGATTCGCCCCATAGCTGCGCAATGGTACTGCGGATAAGGCTGATGGTAGCGCTGGCCTGTTTGCCTGTCGCTGCCTTGCCGGTACCGATAGCCCAGATAGGTTCATAGGCAACGACCAATTGGTCGGTGGCAGATACTCCTGAAAGCGCAGCTCGTATTTGAGAGGCGACTATTGCCTCTGTCCTATTTGTTTCATTATCTGCAAGACTCTCGCCAACGCACAATATAGGCTTTAGACCAAACTCATAGGCCGCCTTGACCTTGCTGTTAACCATATCGTCGGTTTCCCCAAATAATTGCCTTCGCTCTGAATGGCCCAATATGACAAAGTCGCATAAATCCGACAGCATAGGCGGCGAGATTTCGCCCGTGTAAGCACCCTTATCCTTGAAATACATGTTCTGTGCGCCAAGCTTAACCGAGCTCCCCTTTATGAGTTCCTTTGTTACAGTCAGTGAGATGAAAGGTGGGCAGAGCACTCTTTCTACGGTATCGAGCCTGTTTAGCTCTGGCAGCATAGCTTTAACCAGCGCTACTGCCTCATCGAGCCTCGTGTTCATCTTCCAATTGCCAGC
>VGOF01000133.1 GCA_016875975.1 Chloroflexota bacterium
CGTAGTGGTGCAGGATGTCAACTGTTTCTGGGGACACGTCATATGGCTGCAGCACACGGTTGGGGACTGTTAGCAACTCGCCCCAGATGGTGTTGCCAGCTCCGTCGGGATAAATCACCACTCCGATGTCCTTGGTGGTGGTGGTGCCTGCTATCAGGTCATTTTTGCGGATGAGGGGCTTTCGGTTCTCCATCAGGTATTTGTAGGCATAAGCCTGCCGTAACTCTGGAACCCATGGTTTTCCTTTTCCATCGACTTCGAATCCGTTCTCCGTATGCCAGTCAGTAAGCAACTTGGGGCGCTCGTGGCACAGCGCTGGTTTGGTAGTGAAATGGATATCCACGAACTCCTTTAGCCTGGGGAAGTCGTCGAGGTCATACCGGGATAGGTAAGGGCCCTCAAGATATTTCACGCCGGGGTCAACCCTGGCACCCTTCAGCCTGGCCTTTCTCCTACGGCTAAGCTCATTGCGCATCTCTGGGTCGGGGCAGGTGTAGCCTTTGGTCTTCAGCTCTCTGTCCAGTGCCTTTTCCTTTTCCTGTGCTTCGTGATTCTTCTTTCCGGTCAACTGCGAAACCATGAACAGGAAAAGCTGTATGTAACCAAGATTGCCATCCATCCTCATTCTGCTTCTGAGCAGCATGTTCATAGCCTCGTTGGGTGTAGCGCTCAGCATCTCTTTGGCTGCAGTGTCATCCACGAAAACCATGCTTACGCTGACATCAGGAGGTGTCTTACCGGATACCCGAACCTTGCCATTGTTGAAGATGATAGCTTGCTCTATGCTCCCGCTTTCCGTCCTGATACCCACCGAGAAGTTCATCCATCCTTCGGCGCTTTTCAGGTATTTCTTCAGCGAGGGCTTAAGGTTGTAGAGGGTTGCCATGAGGAAGAGGACTACTTTGATGGTAACGTTGCTGGACGACTTCTTGCTCATATACCCGACCTCCGCAGGTAGAATCGCCCTATTGTAATCATACCTGGCGGGAGTTAGCAAGTACCTGTGCCCGGCGAATCTAGACAAGCTCAAAATCGGAGAAAAACGACTGGCACATTTTTACCTGTTCAGTTGGCATCCACTTCCTCATCTCATCTTTGGTAGCATAAAGGTTGCGCTCTCCCACGGTCTCCGATTTCTCTATCCACAGGGGATTATAGGGTAGAACCGCTACCTGCTTCACGCGCTCAGCCCTTAGAAAGTTGGCAATGGAGCGCAGATTATCTTCGGTGGCGGTTATGCCTGGAACCAGCGGGATACGCGGCAACACTGGCTTGCCGCCCTTCAAGAACTGCGTCTGCAGTGCGATGAAGTTGCTTAGAATCAATTCGTTGGGAACACCGCAATAGCGTTTATGGTCCTCAGCGTTCAACAGCTTAATATCGTAGTAGATAATATCGATGTGGGGATAGATAAGGTCCAGGAAATGGCCGTAATGGAAAAGCCCGCTGGTCTCAATGAGCGTATGGATACCCAGTGACTTAAGCTGCCGCAGCAACTCTGAGCAGTAGTCTATGAACAGCGTTGGTTCCCCGCCGGAAAGGGTCACACCACCATTAGAAACCTTGAAGAACGGCAGGTCTTTGTGGATGATTTCTATTACCTCCCGTACTTCGTAAGCCTTGCCTGCTCGGGAAAGGGCCCCTGAAGGGCAGGCATCAGCGCATTTCATACACAGGGTGCATTTGTTCCTGTCGATATAGCCATATAGCCACGAGTCAAGGGCGTCTGTGGGGCAGACCTGTTTGCAGGTTTTACAGCCGACGCATTCTCGCTTGTTGAACGATATCTCCAACTTTGGGCTTTTGCATTCGGGATTATGGCACCAGACGCAGGAGAGTGGGCATCCCTTGAAGAAAACCACAGCCCGTATTCCTGGGCCATCATCCAGTGAGTTTCCCTTGATGTCAACGATTAACGGTTTCTTAGCATTCACCACTTTGATTTGCAACTATAGTAGTATCATGCTGGCTAATGGTCAATGTAAACGAAGGGGGAAACCCGATTGCTATACCAAGCAGCCAGATGTCGCCGATGTGTCCGAAGCAGTGGCAGTGTTGTGTATGCCTCTATTTTTCTTCCAGGCCGATGAAGCCACTAAGCTCAGATGGTCATTGTGGAAACTAAGACTGCCCGTATTGCTCACGCAGTGCCTTTCTTAGTACCTTACCCATTGGGTTGCGTGGCAAAGCATCGACGAATACCACCGACCTGGGACGCTTGAAGCTCGCCAGCTTCTCACGGCAGTACTCCATGATTTCTTCAGCAGTGGCAGCCTGTCCTTGTTTAAGCACTACAATAGCCCTGGGTTGCTGTCCCCACTCAGGGTCGGGGACGCCTATAACCGCCGCCTCATCTACCTTGGGATAAGAATGAAGCACATCTTCGACTTCCTCAGGTGAGATGTTTTCACCGCCCCTGATAATCATGTCATCGCCTCGACCCGCCAGAAATACATACCCTTCCTCGTCCATCCATCCTCTATCACTGGTGATTAGCCACCCATCTGGTGTAAACGCCTGTTTTGTCTTCTGCTCGTCCTGCCAATAGCCCGTCATTATCCGAGGGCCTTTGGCTACAATCTCGCCGATTTCAAATGGAGGTAGCGCCTTTCCCTGCTCGTCGACAATCTTCACCTCCACATCTGGTAGCGGTTTGCCAATTGACTGCGAGAGCCTCTTCAACTTCTTCGCCTTCTCTTCCTCGGTTCCCTCGATAACATGGTCCTCGGGCCCTAAAGCTGTTATCGTTGACGCCGTTTCCGTTTGCCCGAAGGCATTTATGAACTTCACCCAGGGCAGCACCTTAATAGCTTTGCTGATGACCTCAAATGGCATCGAGGCTGCCCCATAAGTGATTACCTGTAAACTGCTCAAGTCATATTTCGTGAAATCCTGGTAATCTATTATGTTCTTCAGCATTGTGGGCACAAGCATGACACGGGTAGCCCGTTCCTGCTGCACAGTATCCAGCCATTCTTTCACTTCAAACTGTCGCATCATCACCAGGGTCCGGCCTCCGTATATAGCCGCCAGCATTGCCTGAATGCCGGCCACGTGGTACAAAGGCACTGTTAGCAGATTCCTTTCTTCAGCATCTGGGCTGGCTGGTTCTACATTGCCCAAGACATAGCTGACAAATGCATCATGCCTTAGTGGCACGCCTTTAGGCCGACCGGTAGTACCTGCGGTATACATCAGTATAGTGATATCTTCATCACCAATATCTGTGAAAACTTCGTCGGCGGGCGAACTAGAGATTAGGTCATCATAAAAGGGTAGGTCAGCCTCCTTGCTTTCCAGACAGACATACTTCTCGACGCTGGGCAAATTGGGCATCATGGCACGCGCTATGTCAAGATATCTTTTACCCACGAACAAAATCCTGGCTTCGGCGTTGCTCAACATATAGCTGAGCTCATCAGTTTTGGCTCTGAAATTCAGTGGTACAAAGATACCGCCTACCTTTGCTGTAGCAAAATACGATTCAACAATCTCGGGACAGTTCACCTGTAACATTGCTATGCGGTCGCCTTTTTTGACCCCAAACTGAAGCAAAGCGTTAGCCAGCTTATTGACCTGTTCGTTGGTCCTGGAGTAGGTCGATCGCTTTTTTTCAAAGACTATGGCGTCACGGTCAGGACAGATGGCGCTTGCTATTGTCAAGAAATCTGTGGTGTTCATGTCAAACTCCTTATTGCTATTATTGAAAGACGCTTTGGCGGGTTGGGTGCAGAGTTTAGATTACGCCCTCATTCCTGAGCTGGGTTATCTGCTGTTCTGAGTAGCCGCCGATTTCCTTCAAAACAGATTCAGTGTGTTCGCCTATCTCAGGCGCAGCGCTCCTGGTTCCAGCGTATGTCTTGCTGAAATGGATAGGATAACCAGGGATTTTTATCTTTCCTAGCCTGGGATGGTCAAAGTCTACTATATAGCCATTTTCTATTATCTGTGGGTCGTTGGTGAGCTCACGCAGCCTATTAATGGGGGCTGCAGGTAAGTCATATTGGGCGAAAAGTTTGAGCCACTCATCTCGCGGCTGCCTGGCGAAAATCTGGTCGAGAAGGGAAACAAGCTGCTCGGAGTTAGCGAGCAGTTTTGCGGCAGTGTCATACTTTTCATCCTTTTCTAGCTCAGGATGTCCAATTGCCTGACAGAACGCTGGCCAATACTTATCGAACAGGGTGGCTGTGAGGATGAACCAGCGGCCATCACCACATTGGTAATAATTCCGCAGCGGGTACTCCCTCGACCGCTTATGCCGTGGAACTTCCAGGCCAGCAACCAAAGCGATCAGTATATTGCAGTAGAGCAAATAGAGAGCAGTGCTCAGAATGGAGACATGCACTTCTTGGCCAACACCAAAGCGCTCGCGCATTAGCAAAGCGGTAATTATCTCGTGGCTGGCCATTATGGAAGTTGCCTGGTCAACGATTCCAAACTGCGAGACAAGCGGCGGCATGTCCGGCTCTCCCACGCAGAACATCATCCCTGACCTTCCCTGTCCCTGATAGTCGAAAGCGCCCACATCTCGGTCAGGGCCGTTGGGACCGTAGCCAGAGACCCAGGCATAGATAAGCTTCGGGTTGATCTTGGAAAGGACGGGATAATCCATTTTCAGCTTCTCCACGGCCAGCCGTCGCAGGCTGGTAAGAAAGACATCTGATTTGCTTACCAGGCGATAGACCACTTCCCTCCCTCTTTCTTTGTTAAGGTCCACGGTAATACTCTTCTTATTGCGATTAGCAGCCTCATGCCAGATGCTAGTCTCCCCCTTAATTTGAAGAGGCACACTTCCTACCATTTTCATGTGTCGCATTGGGTCTCCTATACCCGGCTGTTCTATCTTTATCACCTCCGCACCGAGGTCACCCAGCATGGCGG
>VGOF01000134.1 GCA_016875975.1 Chloroflexota bacterium
TAAGAGTGGCCACAGAATACACAGACATAGCTGACAAGTATCTGCACGACAACCACATCCGCAAGTATAAGATAATACCTACTTGGGGAGCGAGTGAAGCTTTGTTGCCAGAGGATGCGGACTTGCTTATCGAAAACACACAGACCGGCAAAACACTAGCCAAACACAGGCTGAAGATAATAGACAACCTATTCCAATCAACGGCTTGTCTCATCGGAAATCGAGATAGTATACAGTCTGGGCACAAGAACGAAAGAATAACCTTCATGGTCGACCTCTTTCGTCGCACCGCTATGAGTAGTTGAGATGAGAATAATCAAAGGTTTTGACCAGGCAAAGTCGTTCCTAACCAGAGAAAGCCACCAGGGAAAAGCTCTGCTACCATCGACAAAAGAGCCAATCGAAGATGCAGTTAGAAAAATCATAGAGCGTGTACGCGCCAGTGGCGACACGGCGCTATTAAGCTATGCAAAGGAATTTGATTGTGCTGAACTCGATTCCTTAGAAGTTGCCCGGAGCGAGATTGCAGGAGCTTACAAAAAAGTGAGCAAAGAACTACTATCCGCATTAGAACTGGCAGCAAAGAGGATAGAAAAGTTTCATCACTCATGCAAAAAAAAGCTTCAATTCGCTTTCCGCGAACAGGGGCTAGGGCGACAAGTCAACCCACTAGATAAAGTAGGCATCTATGTGCCTGGTGGCACTGCCGTTTACCCCTCTACGGTGCTAATGACAGCCATACCAGCCAGAGTAGCTGGCGTGAAGGAGACAATAATAGTAACTCCACCACGCAAAGACGGCACTATCCCTGCACCAACATTGGTAGCAGCCAATATCTCCAGGGTAAGTCATATTTTCAAGGTCGGCGGAGCACAGGCCATCGCGGCACTTGCCTTCGGAACCGAGTCGATACCCAGGGTGGATAAGATATGCGGCCCGGGTAACATCTATGTGGTCACAGCCAAAAAAATGGTTTACGGACTGGTAGATATAGAGAGCCTGGCAGGCCCTAGCGAGGTAATCGTGGTCGCAGACGAGAACGCTAACCCTGCCTTTTGTGCCGCAGACTTGATAGCCCAGGCAGAACATGACATCATGGCCTCGGTCATACTGATCACTACCTCGCAATCTCTGGCAAACAAAGTGAACGAGGAAATCGGTCTACAGTTAAAGAATTTGAAACGCAGCGGCATTGCCACGCAAGCCATAGAAACCAACGGAATGATAGTGGTCGTGGACTCCACGGTAGAAGCCATCGAGCTCGTCAATCGCTATGCCCCCGAGCATGTCTCCTTGATGCTAGACAACGCTAAAGAGCACGCAATGCAGATCCAAAATGCCGGTTGCATTTTCATCGGCTCGAATTGCCCGGTAGCACTCGGCGACTATGTGGCAGGTCCAAGCCACGTTTTGCCCACAGGTGGTAGCGCCCGCTTCAGCTCGCCGCTCCGGGTAGAAGATTTCCTAAAGGTCACTAATATTATCTCCAGGGAAGATACTGACAACAGGGAATTGGAGCAAGCTGCCATCACATTAGCCGAGGCGGAAGGGCTTAACGGCCACGCACAGGCTATCAAAATGAGATTACAGAAGAGGGAAAATGGTCTCGCCTGAAGAAATCGAACAACTGGTGCGAAACGAGCTCAAAAACATGAAGAGCTATACTCCTATTGAGCCGACAGATGTGCTAAGTCAGCGCGTCGATATACCAGTTGCAAAAGTGATCAAGCTCGACGGAAACGAAAACCCATATGGCTGCTCTGAGAAGGTGAAAAGGGCTCTAGCCGATTACGCCTACTATCATCATTATCCAGACCCGGAGCAAAGAGAGCTGAGAAAAGCGCTGGAGAAATACATCGGGGTTGGCGCTGACCAAATCATAGCCGGCAGTGGCAGCGACGAACTCATAGACCTTATCCTGCGACTGTTCGTAGAACCAGGAGCCAAGGTGATCAACTGTCCACCAACCTTCGGTATGTACCCCTTCAGCACGGATATTTGCGGCGGCAGAACTGTAAGCGTGCCCAGGAAAGCAGATTTTTCCATAGACCTTGCCGCTGTAAAAAAAGCCAAAGACAAAAGAACCAAGATTATATTCGTGGCCTCCCCCAATAATCCTTCGGGAAACATCACCTCTGAGACTGAAATCATAGCGCTGCTGGATACCGGCATTGTTGTAGTGGTAGATGAAGCCTATGCTGAGTTCAGCGGGTTGACTCTAATTCCGCTGGTCACCAAGTACAATAATTTAATTGTCCTGCGCACCTTCAGCAAATGGGCGGGGCTAGCCGGGCTGAGAGTAGGCTACGGTATCTTTCCCGAAAACATCTTTAAACACCTGATGAAAATAAAGCAGCCTTACAACGTCAACATCGCTGCACAAATAGCAGCATTGGAATCTTTGAAAGATATCGAATACCTACGCAGCACAGTAAAGGCTATCATCAACGAACGCGAACGTCTCTCCAGTAAGTTAAGCCAGCTAAATTGGCTTAAAGTTTATCCATCACAGGCAAATTTCATCCTCTGCACAGTGCTTAATGAGAAGGCAAAAAGGATTCACCAGGAGCTGCAAGGAAAGGGTATTTTCGTCCGATATTTCGACACCATGGAATTAAAGGACTGCCTGCGCATCAG
The DNA here is from genome assembly GCA_016875975.1 of Chloroflexota bacterium. Classification (GTDB taxonomy): domain Bacteria; phylum Chloroflexota; class Dehalococcoidia; order GIF9; family UBA5629; genus VGOF01. The sequence goes on from VGOF01000134.1 coordinate 2,638, forward strand.
CGTCGGCAAGCCAGAACACACTGACGCATTGATTGCTGCCTTGAAAGAGATATGCTAATCTTGGTGCATTGAGGTGAATAATATGGCTGACAGAAAGGCGACTGCCACTCGTGAAACTAAAGAGACTTCGGTCAAAGTAGAGCTCAATATCGACGGCACAAGCCAGTTCCAGATAGCCACTGGCATCAGGTTCTTCGACCATATGCTGAGCCAACTGGCACAACACGGTATTTTTGACTTGAAGCTATCGGCCACAGGTTCTGACCAGCACCACGTCGTTGAGGATGTGGCCATAACACTGGGCAAAGCCTTCAACCAGGCATTGAGAGATAGGCAGGGTATAGTCAGAATGTCGAATGCAATAGTCCCCATGGACGATGCCCTGGCTATGGTTGCTATCGACATCGGTGGCAGAGGCTACACAGTGTTCGAAACTTCCTTCGACAACCCGAAAATCGATGAACTGTCTGCTGACTTGGTACACCATTTCTTTGTTTCCTTTGCTTCTGAAACAAAGCTTAATATACATGCCAAAGTCCTTGCCGGCATAAACGACCACCACAAGTCAGAGGCACTGTTCAAAGCACTGGCGAGAGCACTAGATACTGCAACACGCATCGACCATCGCATCGCCGACAGGATACCCAGCACCAAAGACACCATAGAAAGCTGAAGCCAAAGCTCGATTCATTCCGCAGGAACTGCTCGCCCAATCGGCGATTGCCTGGTGAGGAGCCGAGTGGCGGAACTTGTTACTAGGCTTCTGCCGAGGTGACCTGGACAGCAATTAGCTTTTCCAGATAGTCAATGGCCCACTTTACCATATCATCGCCCTTTAGATCGAGCACAAAATCCGGTGTCAGCCCAGTACCATTTATAGGTCGGCCATTCGGTGTGAACCACTTGGCCTTGGTTATATGGACGGACGAGCCATCCTCCAGCTCTCGAACAACCTGCACGCTCCCCTTGCCAAAAGTCTTACTGCCGGCTAACTTGGCACGACCATAGTCCTGAAGGGCACCCGCCACAATCTCACTAGCACTGGCACTACCTCCATTCACTAAGACAACAAGAGGAATATTTGTAGCTACACCCCCCGGCCTCACACGCAATTGGTTATGTTTACCATCATCATCTACAGCATCAACCACTATACCCCTAGTCAAGAACTGGCTAGCGACATCAATTGAAGCATCAAGGACACCCCCAGGATTATCGCGAAGGTCCAAAATGACGCCCTTGGCCCCTTTCGCTATGGCACCTTTCAATGCATCACGAAGGTCATTGCCTGTGGATTTCAAGAACTGAGTTATCCTGATATAGGCAATATCGCCTTTCATCTCGGATACAATACTATCGATTTTTATCTCCGCACGTGTTATCTCGATTTCCACCGGTTCCGAAGCATCCTCATGGAGAACAAGAAGCCGAACAGGAGTGCCCGCAGGCCCCCGGATAGTCAAGGTGGCCTCGACCAGAGTCAGACCAGAGGTCGGCTTTCCATCGATCTCGATGATTTTATCCCCAGAGACAATGCCTGCCTTCTCCGCCGGAGAACCGACTATGGGAGAAATGACTGTTAGCACCTTATCTCTGATAGTAATGACGGCACCGATACCCTGAAACTTGCCCTCCAGAGCAGTCATCTCCAGCTTGTGTCCTTCGGGGTCTACATATAGAGTATGTGGATCCTCCAAGGCCTGCAGCATTCCTTTAGCCGCGCCCTGGCTCAACTTTTTAGGGTCTAGCTTACCCTTATCTACATAGTCTTCTTGTAGCATGCGATAGATATCGGCAAGAATGCTAAATTCAGCAGGTAAATCCTTAGGTGCTTCAGAAGAAAAGCTCGGCGTCTTGTTAAATACCTTCTTATCAATGAAATTGCATCCCGGAGTCAAAACAGCAAACGAAAAAACAAGGGCGACGGACACCAGCACAAGGATGACACGCCGTTTCATATTCATAGCATTCCTCCACATGTCTAGCAGCCAGAAGTCAAAGTGCTAAATATTGTAACAGCTTAAGCTGAAAGCGGGAAATATAGTGACGGGCCAAGTAGACCTATAAGCCGAGTTCTGTACCCCGATAAAGTCGGGGCGGTGGCCATCCATCTAGCCTTGATGTTACCATCAAGGTCAAGCGACCAACCCGGGGCTAGGGCCAGGCGTCCCTTTACCCTCTATTTGGTCTTGCTCCGGGTGGGGTTTGCCCAGCCGACTGG
>VGOF01000135.1 GCA_016875975.1 Chloroflexota bacterium
ATTACTATGCGCACAACGTTGCCATCACTGGTGGGATTGAGGCCAAGGTCGGATTTAAGGATTGCCTTCTCGACGTTACGGGCTATAGTGCGGTCCCAGGGTTGGATCAGGAGTATCTTGGCCTCGGGCACCGAAATGGAAGCCACTTGATTAAGCGGTGTTGGGACTCCATGGTAATCGACTCTGATGTGCTCTACTAAAGCTGGTGTAGCGCGTGCCGTACGAATCGCTGCCAAGTCACGTGCCAGGGCCTCGATGGCCTTCTTCATTCTGCCTTCTTCGTCTCTCAGTGTTTGTTCAATCATGCTTCTCCTTCGCTGGTAACGATTGTGCCTACTTTTTCTCCGCAGATAACGCGCTCAATGCTTTGTTGCTCTTGAAGGTCGAAGATGATAACAGGAAGTCTGTTTTGTTCACAGAGAGAGAATGCGGTGGCATCCATTACCTGGAGGCGTAGATTTAGTGCATCTTTGTGTGTCAGATGGTCAAATTTCTTTGCTCGTGGGTTCTTGAGTGGGTCGACATCATACACGCCATCTACCTTGTTCTTGGCTACTAGTAGTACCTCAGCGCCGATCTCTACGGCTCGTAACGCTGCTGCGGTATCAGTAGTCATATAGGGGTTGCCAGTGCCTGCGGCAAAGATGACAGCGCGTTTTTTCTCGAGGTGGCGAATTGCCCGGCGGCGTATATAGGGCTCAGCTACGGCCTGGATGGTGAGGGCTGATTGAGCTCTGGTAATTACCCCTTGGCTTTCTAGTGCATCCTGCAATGCCAAGGCGTTGATTATTGTGGCTAACATACCAGCATAGTCGGCTGTGGCTCTATCCATCCCTTTTGCTTCTCTGCCTGTGCCACGCCAAAAGTTGCCTCCGCCGACCACAATGGCTACTTCGACTCCCCACTCGATTGCCTGTTTTATCTGCTTGGATACACGTTCCAGGACCGAATGGTCAATGCCGAAACTTTTTTTCCCCATAAGCGCCTCACCGCTTAGCTTGAGCAAGACGCGCTTATACTTGGGTTTCTTTACTACCACCTCTAATAACCCAGCTCGAATCTGCAGAATCTGCGTATTTTGATATTCTCGCCGACCTTGGCTATGGTTTCTGTAATGAGGTCTTGAATACTCTTAGTCGGGTCTTTGATGAATGGTTGTAGAAGCAGGCAAGCAGCCTGCGGCTCTATATCTGTTTCTTGGGTGACCTCGTCCGGGCTTATGTATTGGGGTGACAGTGCAGCGATTTGAAGCGCTATATCGTGTGCCAGGTTCTTAAACTCGTTAGTGCGGGCGACAAAGTCGGTCTCGCAGTTGACTTCTACCATTACTCCGATCTGTCCCCCCTGGTGAACGTAACATTCGATTAAACCCTGGTTAGCGACGCGTTCAGCCTTCTTCTTAGCTAGAGCCAGGCCACGTTCCTTCAATGTCTCGGCTGCCTTTTGCATATTGCCGTCCGCTTCCTCCAGGGCCTTCTTGCAGTCCATAACACCGGCGCCGGTTTTCTCTCTCAATTCTTTTACGGTATCGGCTGAAATTTGCAAAGCTTAACCTCCTTATTGGCCGGGAGAACGCCAGATGCTTGCTTAGGATGCTTCATCGGGCGCAAATGTATGTGATTCCATGAGTTCGGCAGTTTTGCTTTCAGCAGAAGCGAGCTGAGCCATTCCTGATTCTCCAGCCTCTCTGAACATTTTGCCTTCTAACACAGCATCGGCTAGCCTACTGCACATCAGCTTAATTGCCTTGATAGCGTCGTCATTGGCTGCGATGACGTAGTCAATGCCATTGGGATTGCAATTGGTGTCGACGACGGCGATTACAGGTATGCCTACCTTCTTGGCTTCTGCCAGGGCTATCTTCTCTTTGGTTGGGTCGACAAGAAACAAAGCTCCGGGTAGGGTGGTCATTTCTTTGAAGCCACCCAAGAGCCTGTTGAGCCGCGCTATTTCTTTTTCAACCTTCAATTTCTCTTTTTTGGGCAGATAATCAAGTTCGCCTCGCGAATTCTTGTCTTCGAGGCGAACCAGATAGTCTATTCTGGATTGGATGGTGGCGAAATTGGTGAGCATCCCCCCCAGCCATCTCTGGTTGACATAATACATTCCACATCTCTTGGCTTCTTCTTCGATTACTTCTTGCGCTTGCTTCTTGGTGCCAACAAAGAGGAGTGCTTCGCCTCTAGAGACCAGCTCTTTCACGAAGTTGCAGGCTTTCTCCACTTGGGTCACTGTCTGTTCCAAGTCGATGATATGTATGCCATTGCGCTGAGTGAAGATGTAATTCTTCATGCGCGGGTGCCAGTGGCCAGTGAGATGACCAAAGTGAGCTCCCGCCTCTAGGAGCTGTTTAACTGAGATAGGTTCTGACAAGTTCAAACCTCCTGGTTCTAAGCGCCTCACACTGCAAAAGTTGGACATCAGTATAGCATACTGAAGCTATACTGGCAATTTGCAGTTGTCTGTCTTAAGCGATACGCTCGACATCTTGGGGCCCATGGTCATAGGCCCAGCTCTTGGGCTACTAGCTCTCTGTGGTAATCGGCGTCGCCGAAGGTAAGTTCGGCTGCTTTAGCCCCTTTAGAGAAGAGTGGCATATCGTGGTCTTCAATTAGACTCACGCCGCCGATGCATTGATGCCCCAACTTGGTGACACGTTTGTAAGCATCGCTTACCCAAGCTTTGGCAATTGAGGCGTCTTTGGCAAAGGGAAGGCCCTCGCTGATTTTCCAGGCTGCCTGGTATGTGAGAAATCTCGAGGTATCTATATCAATGAGCATATTGGCGCAGTGGTGTTGTATGGCCTGAAAGGAACCTACAGGCACACCAAACTGCTTACGTTCTTTGACGTAGTCGACGGTCATTTCCAGGACTTGTTGAGCGCCACCCACCATTTCAGCGCACTTAGCCACAGCAGCTTTGAGCATGATTTGCTGCAGTTGCGCTTGTACTTTTCCCTCTTTACCCAGAAGACTCTTCTTAGGCACCTTAACCTTGTTGAATACGGCCTCGAATTGCTTGTCAGAGATGATGGTTTTGAGCGGGGTAAGTTTTATACCTGAAGAGCTGCCGTCTATCAGAAAGAGGGCGATTCCGGCACTGGTCTTGGCAGTGCAGATACAGTAGTTGGCTATGTGGGCGTAGGGGACTAAGATTTTGGTACCTGTGATTAAATATTCTGTTTTGTCGGCCACTGCATTAGTTTTGAGCTTGTCTGGGTTGTATCCAGACTCGGGTTCGGTGATGGCGAGGGTAACGATTGTTTGGCCTGAGGCGATTTTGGGTAGGAGTTCTTGTTTTTGGGATTCTGAGCCCAGCTCCATGATGGTCATCCCTGAGATAACTGAGGAAGCAAAGAAGGGGCCGGGTAGGCAGGCTCTGCCCATTTCTTCCAGGAGCACTGCGAGGTCTAGGAAGGAAGCATCTGTACCACCATGTTTCTCGGGGAAGTTGAGGCCTAGCCAGCCGAGGTCAGCCATTTTGTTGTAGAGCTGTGGGGGAAAGCCTTTTTCGTCTGTGGCCATTTGTCGGACCAAAGATTTAGGGGATTCTGAAGACAGGAAGTCGCGAGCGGACTTCTTGAGCATTTCCTGTTGTTCGCTCAGGCTGTAATCCATGTTTTTTCTCCTTCGTTCTGCTGAGTTATCAGTGGCTCTTATCTTGTCTTAGCGTGCAGGGAGTCCTAATCCTCTGAGTGCGATGATGTTTCGTTGTATCTCCGAGGTACCACCGTAGATATCCTCTATAATTGCCCAGCGGTAGTGCAGTTCGGCTTCGCCATCGATAGGTGCCCATTTGGAGCTTCGCTGCAACTGCCCGCGTGGCCCCATTATCGCTGTGGCAACATCAAAAGCACGGAAGGCTGCTTCACTGGAAAATACCTTTTGCATTGATGACTGGTAATTTGGTATCTGGCCTTTGTCCAGCATATAAGCCTGTTGGTAATAGAGGGTGTATGCTGCCTCAACTTCTATTGCTATCTCAGCAATTTTCTGTCGGATGACAGGGTCTTTGCTCAAGAGTTTCCCCTCTCGCTTAGTTGTACTGGTATATCTTACGAGCTCATCTAGTATGCGGCGTACTCCTCCAAATGGAAACATCCTCTCGAAATCCAGGGCAGTCATGATGTAGTAGAAGCCTCTGTTCACCTCTCCCACGACGTTTTTCTTGGGGACTTTGACGTTATCATAAAAGACCTCATTTGTCTTGCCACCGGCAATGCTGGTCATTGGCCTGACTGTTATTCCTGGGCTTTTCATGTCAACGATGATCAGGGATATTCCCTTATGTTTTGGGGCAGAGGTGTCAGTTCTGGCTCCAAGCCAATGGTATTCGGCAAAGTGAGCGTGTGTGTTAAACATCTTCTGGCCATTGATGAGGAAGTAATCCCCTTTGTCTTCGGCTCTGATTTCTAGTGCAGCCAAGTCGGAGCCTGCCTGAGGTTCGGTATAGCCGAGGATCATCTCTATTTCGCCTCTGGCGATGCGGGGCAAGTATTCCCTCTTCATTTCTCCACTGGCGAATTTGAGTATGCTAGGGCCAGCCATAGTGGCACCGACGAGTGATACGGGGCCTCCAGCATAGGCCATTTCATCGCGAATGATGAAACTTATGGTCTCCGAGCTGTCCAATCCTCCGTATTCCTTTGGCCAGGTTGGGCAAAGCCATCCTTTGGCACCCATCTTTTGAACCAGTTTGCGTCCAATTCCCGGTCCAGTAGCGCCGGTGTTCTCTGCTATTTCTTTAACAAGTTCAGGAGTAGCTTCTTTCTGAAAGAAAGCACGCACTTCTTTTCTGATGTTTTCCTCTTCTTGAGTGAATCCAAAGTTCATAGTGTGCCTCCTCGTT
>VGOF01000136.1 GCA_016875975.1 Chloroflexota bacterium
TTACAGTCAGCGTGCGGACTCGCTTCCCGCCTCGTTCACCTATCCCCAGCACAATCACTCCCTCCGTTACCAACTCCTCAACCCCGTAGCGCGATAGCACCGAACTGCCTGCTAAGATATCGGAAATCACCACGATGGTGCATCCCAAATTATCTTCCATGGCGAATACCAGGTTCCTGATATACTCCTGGACGAAGGATGAGCTTTCTCGCCCAAATACCAGTGGGGCAATAGGGTCAATGACAATTCGCTTGGCACCGACAGACTTGGCATGCTTGGCCAGGTCGGCCACCACGGTACGGACATCGACATTCCTGAGCTTGCCAGAACGCAGGTCGGCAAAATGGGGTGCCACGTCCAGTAGACCCAGCTTCTGCGACTGGATGTATCCCCCCATGTCCCAGCCCAGAGACCTGGCATCGACAACAAGGTGGTGGGGCTTCTCGTCACCTGTCACATAGACGCCGCCTTCCCCTTGAATCAAGCCGCTGAAAATAAACTGCAGACCAAAGACTGTTTTGCCAGAACCAGATTGGCCCGTTACCAGATAAACCTTGTTGGCCATGAATCCACCGCCGACAAGTGGGTCAAGCCCATGAATACCAGTGGAGACTCTGGCATAAGAACCTGAGACCTCCCACTTTACCACGCGTGGTGGTTGTGGCTCAGGGGCTGCAGGCGCCGGCTGGGAACTGGGCACTGTCATGATTGACTCTCGAATTGGCGGTGGAGTTATAAGAACCTCCTCTGGTGCCGGTGGCGTCGGTGTTGCTGGTGTAACTGCCTCTGCAGCCGGCATCCGCAAAGTCGGTTGCTGCTTGTGCACGTCTACGGCCGGCTCCTTTACCTGGGCCAGATTATGGCCACACTCACCACAGAACATATAGCTGAAGGGGTTACTATGGCCGCAACTGGGGCAGACCTTGACCAACTTCGCCTCGCAGTTCTCGCAATACTCCGCAGTATCAGGATTCTGCGTCTGACACTTCGGGCACATCATTTCTCAAGCCCTCCCTCGCATTTACTGCATGCTCTGGTCAGCAGAGATACTGGTAATCCAAGCTTCATGCTATGCCCTATGTTAGGCCATAGAACTATTCTCGTCAATAGGCAACGGGCAAAGTGCCTCAATACACGCCCTTTTGACCTGCCACAATCATCTTGCTAAGATACCACTATCTTATGGCAAGGCCATAGTTTCCCCAAAAGGAGGCGGTGTATGAAGTGTCTTGTTCTAGCCGGAGGATTTGCCACCAGGCTCTATCCCTTAACCCTCAACAGAGCCAAGGCACTGCTGGAATACAGGGGCAAGCCAGTCATTAGCCATATCATAGATAGAATCCCTGGAAACATTGATATCCTGGTCTCTACCAACAAGAAGTTCAAAGCTGATTTCCTGAATTGGCAAGAGACATTGCGCCGGCCTGTCGAGGTCTGCATCGAGGATGCCATGACCGATGAGCAGAAGAAAGGAGCCATCGGCGCCGTAGATTTCTGGATAAAGAACAAGGGGATAGCAGAGAATTTGATGGTGCTGGCCGGTGATAATTACTTCGAGCTTGACCTCAGCGACTTCATCAGACACTTCAAAGGAAAATATGCAGCAGTGGCAGTGCACGATGTGGGTGACAAGAATAAGGCCTGTGAGATAGGAAAGCGCTGTCAGATAGGATTGGCTGTAATCGAGAAGGATAAGGTAATCAGATTTGATGAGAAGCCGGAGGAGGCTACCTCTAGCCTGATAGCCACAGGGATATATCTATTTCCCCCGCGCGTATTCACCCTGCTCTCCAAATACTGTGCCGAAGGACAAAGGGACAACCTGGGCAGCTTCATGGCCTACCTGCTGGAGGTAGACGAGGTTCAAGCTTATTCCTTCGACGAGCTGTGGATTGACATCGGCGACGAGATAAAAAAAGGAAATCTAACCGTCTAATACCCCCACCCCGACACAGTCCCCCGTCACTGGGGTCTCGTTGCGCGCCTGTAGTTTCAAGTTGCAAGATGCAGGTCGCAAGACTTGAAACTTGAAACCTGCAACTTGCATCTCACTGTTACCCTTAGCCTCTTGCATCTATCCGGGCTAGGGCGAGGCTGCGGCAGAATACCACAGGACATGCTTCTCCTCCAGGGGAATCTTCGCCATCTGGTGTGCTGGAATTATCCTCGGCGTGAAATCCTCTGCAGGTCGTGTGGCTGGGAGGGACGTCTTGTACAAATACCCATTAACCACTCCTGGTAGCTTGTCCCCTTTAATCATCTGCTGGCATACGACATCGTACTCCCCTGAAGGGTCTGCGTAAAGTTGAACCTCGACAAACTCAGGTAATATGCCCTCCAGATAAACAGGCACCTCGAAGTTCCACGTTTTCCCCTTCCTCTGCACCTGCAGCCTGCCGAAGCGCACTTCAGGCCAGCTTGCCTCCAGCTTCATGCTCCAACTGTATAGCTCCTCAGCCTTTCCAGCATCTTGCACTGCTCTTTCCCTGTAGCGGCTGGCGCCAGGCAAATATATCTGCTCCACATATTCCCGTAGCATACGGTTGCTGCTGGATCGCGGTGTCAGCATACGCATGCTAGCACGTATTCGACTAACCCAACGCAGCGGCACCCCACGGGAGTCACGGTCATAGAAATCGGGGATGAGTTGCTCTTCCAACAGTTGGTATATCTGCTCGGCTTCAAGTGCATCCCACTCAAGGTCGGTATGTTCCTGGCCGTCTCCCAGTGCCCACCCTACCTCCGGCGTATAGGCCTCGGCCCACCAGCCATCGAGTTCAGATAAATTCAACCCTCCATTGACCAGAACCTTCATACCGCTGGTGCCACAGGCCTCCCAGGGACGTCTGGGGGTGTTGAGCCACAGGTCCACACCCTGTACCAGTTGCTGGGCGATGGCTATGTCATAATCGGGCAAAAAGACGACTCGCGACCGCACGCGTGGCTGTCGGGCAAAGTTGACAAACCGTTGAATCATGCGCTTCCCTTCTTCATCATGTGGATGCGCCTTGCCCGCAACCACTATCTGAACAGGATACGCCGGATGGTTAAGAATGCGCGCCAGCCAGTCCATGTCATGGAGCAACAGATTGGGACGCTTATAGGCAGTGAACCGCCTGGCAAATCCTATGGTAAGCAGGTCTGGGGCCAGAACGTTTTTGGCGCGTTCCACATCCTCTGGCGCAGCGCCATACTGCCGGAATTGGTCACCCAGCCTCTTGCGCACATAGTTGACCAGTTCCTGCCGCCCTCTGTTGCGCAGTGCCCACAACTCCACGTCTGACAGATTCTGTATAGCTTCGGCCAGGTGTTCCAGTGTGCTGCACCAGCAGCCTTTGCCCCCAGCGGACATCCATAGCTCATCCGCCCATTTTGAATCCCAGGACGGCATGTGTACGCCGTTGGTCACGTGGCTAATAGGCACCTCTCGTTCTGGCCAGCGTGGAAACAGAGGCTGGAAAATGCGCCGGCTGACCTCTCCGTGCAATCGACTCACCGCGTTGGTCTCCATGCTGCCACGCAGGGCAAGCACTGCCATGTTAAACGGCTCGCTGGGGTCATCCGGGTTCTGGCGACCCAGCGCCAGGAATTGCTCCAGCGATATGCCTAAGGACGCGGCGTAATCTCTAAAGTACCTGGCTATCAGGTCAGGTGAAAATGTATCAAAGCCTGCGGCTACAGGTGTGTGCGTGGTAAACGCGTTGCCGGCGCGAGTCGCCCACAACGCCACAGCAAATGGCTTTCCCGTCTCCTGCATGAAGCACCGAGCACGCTCCAGCACTGCAAAAGCGGCATGGCCCTCATTGAGATGACATATATCGGGGCGAATGCCCAGTGCCGCCAGCACACGCCAGCCACTGATGCCCAGGGCCATCTCCAGCATCAAGCGGAACTCTGGCTTGTCTTCATATAGCTTATAGATGATGCTCCTATCGGCAGCGTTGTTCAGAGGGTCGTTGCTATCCAGCAGGTACAGCGTTACGCGCCCCACCTGCACCTGCCACACACGCAATACAATCGTACGGCCAGGAAGTCCCAAAGGCACCCTGAGCCAGCCTCCTGAAGCATCCATCACCGGCCGTATAGGGAGGTTCGTGGCATCGTTATGGGGATGCGCCTCTATTTGCCAGCCATCTGCGCCAATAATCTGGCGGAAGTAACCTTCCTGGTACAGAAGACCAATGCCCACCACCGGCACATCCAGGTCACTGGCGGTCTTAAGGAAATCGCCGGCCAGCATGCCCAGGCCACCGGCGTACATGGGCAATACCTCCCCCAAGCCAAACTCCATGCTGAAGTAGGCAATGGTGCCCAGGGACTTCTCGAAACCCTTCTCCTTAAACCAGCCCGACCGTTGCACGTAGTCTTGGCACACCGCCATCAGGCGCTTAAGCTCTTCCTGAAACTCAGCACTGCCGGCCAGTTTCTCAATACGTTCCTGGGAAATGCTCTGGAGAATCCACCAGGGATTCCGTGTCAACTGCCAGGCTTCAGGGTCGAGCATCTCCCAGAGCTTATCCCCACCGTGGTTCCAGGTCCAGCGCAAGTCCAATGCCATGTCAGCCAGCGCCTCAGTATTCGCCGGCAGGACACGACACAAGAAAGGAAGCAACTTATCCATAGTCAGCCTCCGGGCACATGGCTCTGTCCACTCTCACTCCGCCTCAAGTGCACTCGTACCTAAACCAGCCCTACTCCAGTATCGCCGGTATCTGCTCTATCAGCTTCCGATATCTGCTTTCCTGCTGGAACACCTTCCATTCGGCGCGGAACCAGCGGAAGGGTCGTTCTGCCTTGGAAAATACCACTATGCCCAGGTCTCTCGGGTCATGGGTAGCCCAT
>VGOF01000137.1 GCA_016875975.1 Chloroflexota bacterium
GCCACTACCCAACGGCACTTACACTATAAGGGCAACGGGCATTGACCCACGCACTGTGGCTACCGCCACTTGGGTGCTGGAGCTGTCAGCACCAGCCAGCAAATAGCACTAAGCGACAGGAAGAATTTGAGATAACCAAAACCTGGATAACAGGCGGAGGAGCCTGTCGGCGAGGTTCGGTTCCTCCCCTGTTAAAGTGTGTGCCTGTAAACAACGCAGGCATCAAATTGTATGCAAATACCACATATTGAAGAAGGAGACCACCGTGAAATATGAAGGACTGAAATTCGAGAAGTCAGAACATATTGCAGTCCTGACCATCGACCGCCCCCACAGGCTCAACGCAGCAACCCTGGAAATGGGTTATATCGCACTCCCAAGGATACTCAGAGATATTCAAGAAGATGAAGATATCCGCGTGCTGATTATCACCGGTGCCGGCAAAGGCTTCTGCGCCGGCGCAGATGTAAACGAGCTACCAGATTTTTTCAAAATAACCGGCAATCTCGCCAGACACGAGAAACTCATGGCTCTGGGTGAGTTCGCACGCTTGCTCTATGACCTGGAAATACCGGTTATCGCAGCAGTAAACGGCGTGGCCGCTGGAGCCGGCGTGTCCATAGCGCTTCTCTCAGATATAAGAATCGCCTCAGAAAACGCCAGATTCGGCTTGGTGTTCGTGGCCAGGGGCTTGATCCCTGACTGCGGAGCCACCTACCTGATGCCCAGGTTGCTCGGCTTCGGCAAGTCCTTTGAGCTGATGTACACCGGCGACCTCATAGACGCCAGAGAGGCAGAGCGCATAGGCCTGGTTAATAAAGTTGTCCCCCACGACAAACTCATGGACGAGGCTAAAGCCTGGGCTAAAAGACTGGTACAAGCACCACCCCTGGCACTTGCCCAGATAAAACGCGCCATTCACAAGGGAATATTGAACAATTTGGAAGAGCAGTTGTACTTCGAGACCTACGCCCAGAACTTCCTCTTTGGCACGGAGGATTTCCAGGAAGGAGTCAATTCATTCTTAGAAAAACGTGAGCCACACTGGAAAGGGCGGTAACTTCAATTCTTCAAGAGTGCTCTTCAGTCAAGTTTGCAGACAATTCAAATTAGAAGGGAGTTAGACAACAATGAAGGATTATGATGTCGTAGTAATTGGCGCCGGGCTGGGAGGTATCTCCGCGGCCAGTTCCCTGGCTAAAGCAGGGAAAAAAGTATTGCTGCTGGAGAAACACAACGTCCCTGGCGGATATGCCACTTCTTTTAACCGCGGAAGATTCGAGTTTGAAATCGCTCTCCATGAACTTTCCGGCCTGGGGGATGCCAACAACCGCGGCCCTGTCTGGCGCATATTGAACGACTATGGCGTGCTACCCAAAGTAGAATTTGTCCGCATCCCTGATTTATACCGCTCCGTCATGCCCGGTGCTGACGTGACTGTGCCAATCGGCCGCCAGAACTTCGAAGACGCATTATGCAAGGCATTCCCCAAGGATGCCGAGGGAATAAAGAAATTCTCTGCTACCATGTTCAACTTTGCCGATGAGGCAATAAAGGCAAACCGCGTGGGAATGAAGGCAGTCATGGAAGACCCATCCAAGTTCCCCACCTTAATGGCTAACTATGGCCGCACCCTGAGCGATGTGCTCAATCCGCTGGTCTCTGACGACAGGGCGCGCGCTGTAATTTCAGCAACTTGCGGCTACTACCTCCAGCCACCCTCCAAATGTTCCTTTCTGATTTTCGCACTGGGCACAGCGAGCTATCTCAAGTTTGGCTGTTACCACGTCAAGGGAACATCGCAGGCTATGTCCCAGGCTTTCGTGGATACCATAGAAGAAAACGGTGGCCATGTCTGGCTGAACAATGGCGCCCAGCGCATCCGGGTTTCCAACGGCAAGATACGAGGCGTCGTTGCCGAAGACGGCACTGAAATCGCCTGCCAGCGTGTTATATGCAACGCAAATCCCCTGACAACAAGCCTCAATCTCATCGGCAGGGAGAATGTGCCCGATTGGTACCTGAAACGGCTGGGCAAGTGGACTGCCGGCGGTTCTACCTTCAACGTCTACCTGGGACTGGACTGCACCTGCCAGTCTCTAGGCTTCAAAAACCACGAGAACTTCGTCAGCATAGGCCCCGACCTGGACCGGCAGCACGAGAGCATGAGACACGACATTAGCTTCGAACCCTACGGCGCAGCAGTGACCGCCTACAACGTAGCCGACCCTGACTTCTCGCCACCTGGAACCGGCGTAGTGGTGCTCTGCGTTATAGCCTACGCCAAACCCTGGCTCAAGCTGTCGCCCGTCGAATATGCGGAGGCCAAGAGCAAGCTCGCAGACAAGCTCATCACACTGGCTGAGAGAATAGCACCTGGCCTCAGAGACCACATCGAGGTCATGGAAACCGCCACCCCACTGACCAACATCAGGTATACCGGCAACCCCGGAGGTAGCATCATCGGCTTCGACGAGAACTTCCAGGGGGCAGGCAATGCCCACCTGCCGAATAGGGGACCAATCGAGGGCCTCTACTTCGCCAACGCCTGGGTGAATATAGGCGGCGGCTTTGAGACTTGCATTGTATCCGGCTACCTGGCTGCCAACGACGCAATGAAGGACATGGAACAGGGCAAGGCAGATGTCGCCGTGATGGAAAAAATGAAAAGCCAGTTGTCCAAGGAAGCCGAAGGGGCAACTGAAATAAAAGACGATTTCTTCGCCCAGACCAGTAAAACCATGGCCAGGCTGCATCCCAGCCGTATCACGCTGAAAGTCAAGGAGATTATCGAGGAGACGCCCAGCACCAAGACGCTGAGAATGGTATCAGCAGACGGGGCATTGCCCTATTTCAGAGCTGGCCAGTACATCAACCTGTTTGTCAACATAGGTGGCGTGCTGACCTCCCGCCCCTACAGCATCTCTTCTGCTCCAGAAAAACCATACTACGATATCACCGTGCGCAGAATGGAGCCAGGCTTCGTTTCCCATTACCTGCTTGACAAGGTAAAGCCTGGCGACACCTTCGAATCCACCGGGCCAAACGGCGGCTTCTACTATGAACCCATAATTGATTCTTCAAATCTGGTATTCCTGGCCGGCGGCAGCGGCGTCACTCCCTTCATATCCATCATCAGGGATATCACCCAGAAGAAGCAACCGGTGAGCATTCACCTACTCTATGGTAGCCGCAGCTACCAGGACATCATCTTTGAGGACGAGCTGAAGAAACTGACAGCCAAGCACAAAAATATAAAGGTTGATTACATCATCAGCGAGCCACTCAAAGGATGGTCTGGTCTTTGCGGCCTGATGGACGCCAAGATGATCTCCTCCCTGGTCAAGTCGGTTAAGGGCAAGAAATTCTTCCTTTGTGGCCCAGCACAGATGCATTTCCTGTGTGAGGATGCTCTTACCAAGCTGGGCGTAGCCCCCAGGAACATAAAGCGAGAGGCATATGGGCCACCGGCTGACATTACACTGGAACCCGGCTGGCCAGGACTGCCCACCAGCAAAGAGTTCAAGATAACCGAAGAGCGGTCAGGCCGTACACTGAAGGCCAAAGCTGGAGAACCGCTGATGATATCACTGGAACGTGCCGGCCTTGTAGTCCCCGCCGTATGCCGTTCCGGTGAGTGTACCGCCTGCCGAACACGGCTGCTAAAAGGCAAGGTTTTCGCTCCAGCCAGAGTACATCGCCGCTGGGTGGATGAGCAAAGTAACTACATCCACCCCTGCATGAGCTACCCACTGAAAGACCTGCACATCAGGCTGTGACAAGCATTTCGGAATAAGTGAGGAGGTGACAAGATGCCAGAGGTAAAGGTGAAAAAAGGCCAGGAACTGAACGGCCTGGGGACAATGCTCAAGGAGATAATGGACACTAACCTCAAGGACCCCAAGAAGTACAAGAGCATCGAGAAGTTGAAAGGTAGCATGGTGGTAAAGGAATCCACCAGCGGGGTCGCCATAACCCTCCACCTTAAAGAAGGCGAATTGGAGCTGCAAAACGACGCCGTAGAAAAACCCACGGCCTTCATGGAAGCCGGATTTGAAAACCTGGCCTATATCAGCTCCGGGCAACTCAGCCCCATAATGGCCATGCTCACCGGCAAATTGAAAGCCGGCGGCAATCCCCTGATGCTGCTCAAAGTAGCCAATATCACCGTGCTTAAATAGAGGACGCAGAGAGGCAGAAGCTTTAGCCAGCTTGTTGCTCCAGAAAGGAGGTGCCAACAGTCATCGAGCACATTCAATTTGTCTCGCAAGATGCTATAATGATATGCCCGAAAATCAAAGGAGGAGGTTTAACAAATGGCTATTTTATTCGGAAGTCAGGAATGGGCAGACGCTATGAAGGAGGCGATTGCCAAGAGCCAGCCTTATAAAGAAGCGGCTAAGAACTGGGAAGGGGATATGTATATCATCGTAGAGCCTGATGCAGCGTACAAACACACCAACATAATGTACGTTGACCTTTGGCATGGCGAATGCCGCGAGGCTCTCGCAATCAAGGACGAAAGCGCCAAGACTCCCAAATACCGCATATTTGGCCCATTCACCGCAATGAAGGCAATACTGGACAAGAAGGTTGACCCCGTCCAGTCCATGATGACCGGTAAAATCAAGGTCAAGGGCGACATGGCTCAAATCATGAGAATGCCCAGGGCAGCCGTGGAGCTGGTCAACTGTATGACCGTGTTTGAGACCGTCTTCCCTGACTAATATCTAAACAGAATACTTGATGGAGTTGCGCCAGTTTCTAGCGCAACTCAGCTCATTTTCGAAATCTGACGAGGAGGTAGTCATGTGGTATTTT
>VGOF01000138.1 GCA_016875975.1 Chloroflexota bacterium
TCTCTGATCAGAATCTTCCTTCCACTATCCAGTTGTTAAGGTACTCGCTTCGAAAGCAAAGCTTATATTATCACAACCCCGCGTTTTGTGTCAATAGTAAGTCTCTTCCAATACAAAATGAGCCTGGAGGGAATATCGAGTTCTAGCACAGGATGAGCCGGAAGGGGCAGGCATCTCGTTTATGATTGGGACATGCAACTGATCATGAACATGGTACAGTCGCTTGCTCACCCAATAAAGGAGTTTCCCAGAGTTCACTTTTGAATAATTAGCCAGTCCAGTTTTCAACTTTTCCTAGCATACCCAATTTACACGATGAAAACGCCGGGTTTCAATATTTGAGCACCACGTTTGTTCATGTTTTAGGAAGAGGGAATCACCCGCCGTTGACAGCGAACCATCATGGCATATACTACCCACCAGACACACACGGACCAATGCCCACCCAACGGACCCTGATTGTGAATGCCAAGACGGTAGCACAACTAAAGCCGAGGGTTGGAAGCTAGCATCAATCAACACTGGTAGCCACCTGGAAAGAATGCTTGAGATGTATAGAGAGATGGGAATCGGAGTCTGTCTTCAGAAGGTGAAGCCAGAAGCGTATGGGCAATGCACTGAGTGCTACAAAGAAGGGAAGCAGACTCTTTACAAAGTCTATACCAAAGTCGATAGCTAATACCCTTCACACTAACCGCTAAATGGCACTAAATCGATGCCCTCACAGTCACGATTGTCCCTTTCTTAGGCTCAGATTTGACATCGATATTCCCGTTCAGCAATGACACACGTTCTTGCATGCCCAACAAACCAAGCTTACCGCTTCGCGATAGGTCGCCGAAATTATCCGGAACTTTGAAACCTTTGCCATTATCACTAACCATAATGCAAATGGAAGATTGAGCAAACTCGATGACTGCCTCCACTTTGGATGCACGGGCATGCCTGTAAGCATTGCTCAGGGCCTCCTGGACAATCCTGAACAGTATCAACTCCACTTCTGGTGTGAAACGTCGTTCTTGGCCTAACACAGTCAGCTTGCTTTTCACGCCATGCTCATCCTGAATTTGCTTGAGCAGCCACTGAATTGCTGGGAGTAGTCCCAGGTCATCTATGATTGGCGGACGCAGGTCCTGGCTAAAGCGCTTCACATCCTGCAACGCGTCGCCAATGCGCTGACGCATCTCTTGCAGAAACGCGAGCTGCTGCTCATTCAGTATGCTATCAGAACGCATGAAATTGTCAATCTGCCGCGAGATAGCGAACAACGACTGGGCGGTATCATCATGCAATTCGCGCGCAATTCGCTTCCGTTCCTCTTCCTGTGCCTGTGTAATTTGCTGCAAATAAAATCGCAGGTTGTCCTGCATCCGCATCTCGTCGGTGATATCTCGAGCGATATGTTGAAACCCCACAGGCTGGCCATCAAAGGTTATTAGACTCGAGGTCAACATTACGGTAGCGATGGTTCCATCTTTGCGCATTAACTTCTGTTCATATGGCTGCTCAATTGTTTCACCGGCTAACAGCTTCTGGCGTACCTTCCTGGCTAACTGCAATTCGTTATTAGAAAGAAAACGCAACACATTCATGCCAACCAAAGACTCGACATCATAGCCAGTCAATTTTTGTGTTGCCCTATTCGCCGCCAACATGATTCCATCGAAATTATGAAACCAGATAGCGTCGTGCGCATTTTCAAACAAGCTCCTGTAGTCCCTCTCCGATTTGTAAAGCTTATCGGCTATCCGCCGTGCGCCATCGTAGAGATATGCGTTTTCCAAAGCCGATGCTATTTGGCCTGCTATTGTGCTAAGCAAGTCGACTTCCTCTGGCAAAAATTGACGTGAATTGCGCATCCCCACACAAATAGTGCCAATGACACGTCCCTTAGATTTCATAGGCACAATAACCTGGGATTGAATGCCCATGCCTTTTATAGCATCGGGAGCCGATTGGGCGCCCTCAGAATCATAGTCCACTACCATTACCTCACCCGTTTCGGCCACGCGCCCATTGAAACCCTCTCCAACCCTGATACCATCAAGCTCCTGCGCCGCTTCCGCGGGAATACCATCAGCAACCATAAGCACAAGCTTGCCAGCTTTCTCGTAGCAGGAATAAACGAGTACAATTTCTATTTCCATTATCTCTACCAGCAACCCCACAGCGGTATCCAAAATCTTTTTGGGATCGAGGGATCGGCTAAGTGCTGTAGATATGGAATTGATAGTAGCTAACCTCCTAGCATTAAGGCTGGCTTCCATTACGTTGTCCTGTAGCTTTTCTTGTATAGCTGCCAGGTTTGCGGCAAGCTGGCGGTATCGCAGCCTTTCGCGCTCTCGTACGCCTGACCAAGCACACATGGCTGAACCAATTAATGTGACAAACACCACTTCTAAGACTGCACCAGACTTATTCTGGTCAAAAAGGATAGCTTGGGGCAGCATGGCTAGCAGGGCAGAAGATAAAGCCATCAGTCCACCATTTAGCCGAAAGATGAAAGTGGCATGCAGAATAGTTAGAAGGAACAACAAGCGCCCAGCGGTATACCAGCTCTTGCTCAGTGATGAATCAATTGGCAATCTGGAAGTCAAGCCTAAGAAGTCCGCGTACTCCACCGCTACACAGATCAAAAAAAGGAAGATAATCAGCCATAAATGATAGTTACTCCAAACTAACCCACTACTCTCACCCTTGGTGGCTGAAGTTCTATGCTGCATTCTTTTTCAGTACGACCGGAATAAGGAAGACGTCCACATCTAAGGCAATTGATCCAAGCTAAGCCATCCTTTCTTCAAGGCATAGACTATAGCCTCTGAGCGCGAACCGACGCCCAATTTATTAAAGATACTCCTCAGGTGCGCCTGGACAGTACGCACGCTAAGGCAAAGAGTATCTGCGATTTCGGCATTGCTCATTCCCCTGGATGCGAGCCCCAATACCTCCATCTCACGCCCCGTCAGAGGTTCCAATGTGGTTGTTTCCGGGGTCTCTTCAACAGGAGCTCTTAATCTATTCAGTATCTTACGGATAATCCTTGGGTGCAGCACAGGCTCACCCGTAACTACCAGCCTGATGGCATTTATTAGCTCATCGCCACTGGCTTCCTTCAGCAGATATCCAGCAGCACCCGCTTCTATCAATGCAAAGACATACTCATCGTAGTCATACCCTGTGAGTACCAAAATAGCCGTACCGGGATACAGTGCTTTGATTTGCTTTGTCGCTTCGATGCCGCTCAACCTCGGCATAGCTATATCCATCACCACCACATCAGGACGAAGCTTTTTGGTTAGTTCGACAGCCTCCTCGCCGTTGCTGGCTTCGCCGACTATCTCAAAATCAGCTTGTGATTCGAGCAACTTCTTAGTGCCTTCACGTACCACTACGTGGTCTTCAGCCAACAAGATTGTTGTCTTATTCATTTTACCCCCGGAGCTTTATTCGAGTCTGATTATAGTGCGTGTAGAATTATACATTCAAGCTCAACAAGCGGTATAAGCCCATAAGGCCATTACAACGTCCCAACCCTGCAGGATATTATCTTTGAATCCACTAGCTAAATACTGTAAACTATTCGAGTTCAGGCAAGATACGCCCAAGCCAGTCTCCAGATTCTCTGCGCTGCAAAAACACCAACAAATTAACGAGAAACACCATGCCACCGACGATATCAATAGTGGGAAAGTCAAAATCGGGCAAGACCACTCTCATAGAAGGGCTAGTTTCAGCGCTGAAGTCAAGAGGTTACAGAGTAGCCACTGTAAAGCATGCTACGCATAGAGACCTTGCTGACAAGCCGGGCAAAGATAGCTGGCGACATATTCGGGCAGGAAGCGAAGCTACCGCCACCGGCTCATCAGACGGGATAGTGCTAGTCAAACCCACAACACATGACCCTCCCCTCGAAGAGGTAACACGTCTCTTCAATGAGGAATATGATATCGTGATCGCTGAGGGATTTAAGCAAGGTAACGCACCCAAGATAGAGGTTCATCGCAAGCAGATAGGAACACCTCTGCGTGGCCTGAAGAACCTTGCAGCTATAGCCACCGACGAGCCACTTCAAAGCAGCGTCAGGCAATTCCCAATCAATGATATCGAAAGCTTGGCTGACTTCATCGAGAACAACTTTATGAAGCTGCGGGGGAAACGCATTAGCATTTATGTAAACAACGCATCCCGCAAACTTAGTGCCACTAACCAAGAGATGATAATTAACACTCTGATAGCTATGACCTCAAACGCCAATTACACACAGGCGATTGAAAGCATAGACATATCTTATAAAAAGGGCAGAAGCTGAGATGGATCTAAGAGGCAATCGCGCATATCTACACAACTGCGAGGAGTAAGCGTGATTAATCTAACCATTGATGGTGCTGAGGTAAAAGCAAAGGCAGGCAGCAATTTGCTATGGATAGCCCTTGACAATGGTTTTTATATTCCCAACCTATGTGCCATACGAGATGCGAAGCCACAGCTTGCATCCTGCCGTCTCTGCTTCATCGAAATCGATGGTAGGCCAGGTCCGGTTACTTCCTGCACAGAAATAGCCAAAGACGGCATGAGCGTACGTCTAAACACCCCAGAAGTACAAAGGCTACGAAGCACCGCTTTCGAATTGCTCATGAGCCACCACCATCTCGATTGCAAAATTTGCGCCAAAAACAAAAACTGCGAATTGCAACGTATTGCCACGCGCCTCGGTCTCAAGCTGAAACCCAAGAGACTTAAGGCGATTCCTCGGCAATTACCCATTGATTCCAGCCATCCCTTATTCACATATGACCGAAACAAAT
>VGOF01000139.1 GCA_016875975.1 Chloroflexota bacterium
GAGGGAACGGGCCAAACGCGGTAGCTTGAAGTTGAAGTGCCGAGGCCCAGAGTCGAACTGGGGACACGTGGATTTTCAGTCCACTGCTCTACCACCTGAGCTACCTCGGCGCGGCGCTTATTGTATCTGTGTGGCTGCATTGGTGTCAACCAAATGACGATTGATAAGCCGGCTTACGAAGTCGGCAATTATCTCAGCAGGGTTGAGATTTATTGAAGGGGATGAGGTTGCTATCTCCGGAGAAGCGCTGAAGCTTTTAGCAGAGACTCGAGATGCCTAAGGCTTTGCGTGTTGGCGGAGGTTCAGCAGTTTGTCTCTCAGGTTGTTTTTTTCAATGAAGTCTATAGCGTCCATCGTGCTGCCCACCCGCTTGACATCGTGCGCATCGGAGGCTACTGAGATTCGGATGTTTGTTGGAACTAGCTTCTTCCACACAAGACTAGCCCATTTGCTATGGTACCTGTCAGGATAATGTGTGTTCAGCTCGATGAAAATCCCTTCTTTTTCCAATATGCGAGCTGTATTTTCCAGGAAGATGATTTGTGGGTGTGCTATGCCCACAGGGACTTTGAGATTTGGCTTGATATGGCTCAGGAAGTACCCCAATCGTGGGTCCATCTCTATGTCTTCGATGAGGGCAAAGTCCAGCCGGTTTAGCAGGTTAAAAGGCAGGCTATCCAGCTCTGCTATCTCCAGGCCAATCCATAGCCGTATTTTTGGTTGGAAGAGCTCTTTAAGCCTGGTCAGCTCAGCGATGTATTCTTCGAGATGAGATGTGGATATAATGGAATAAGATGCGAGGCCTCCGTAGTGGTCGGCTATGCCGAGGTCGGTTAAACTCAGTTCAATAGCCTTTTCTATGATGGCTTTGGGTTTACTGCGGCCGTCGGAGTGTGTAGTGTGGACGTGGAGGTCTATTTTGCGATGCATTTGTTTAGCTGCCGGGCCTTACCAGCGGGATGCCAGCAGTGCATAGCGGACATCCCGACGGCTTGTATGCTTGTGTAGCGGCCCGAAGGCAACTGAAGAGAGGTACGCCGAAATCCTTCTGCTGTTCGGTCCGGTCTAGCAGCACGCCGATTCCCACGATTTTGCCCTTGAGTTCGTTTACAGCCTCTATGGTTCCCTGTATGGAACCACCGGTGGTCAGAACATCGTCAACTATGAGGACACGTTCACCAGGGACAATAGTGAAGCCTCGTCGGAATGCCCTTTTATCGCCTTCTTTCTCAGCAAATATACCTCTAACACCGAGTTGCCTGGCAACTTCGTAGGCAAGGATGATGCCTCCGGTGGTGGGGCCAGCAACCACCTGCACACTATCTTTCTTAAAACGTTCTGTTATGAGGCTGCAGAGTTTGACGGTGTGCTGCGGATACTGCAAGACGCGAAATTTCTCCCAGTAAACCGCTGAGTGAAGTCCGGAGGTGAGCAGGAAGTGGCCTTCCAGCACAGCGCCGGCGTCTTTGAAGATTTGCATTACTTTGTCGGACATGGCGCAATTACAGCGGTGAATTCTTTTATCCTGCCGGCTGCTTGTTTACCTGCGTCCAAAGCGTAATGTTTCACGGTTTTCCATTCTTGGGGTGGCCAGTAAGTGACCCAGGCTTTACCTACAATGTACTGGCGGGGCACGGTCCAGCCACCGTGGGAATCGCTGCTGTTGTTGCGGTTGTCGCCCAGGACAAAAAAATGGCCGTCTATTATTTGTTGGTGAGCGACGTCATACTTTGGTGGTTCTGAGATATAGGGTTCTGCTAGCGCCACGCTGTTGACGAAGACCGTGCCCTTCTTTATCTCTATGGTATCGCCGGGTACAGCGATGACGCGCTTGATCAGGTCGGTTTGGGGGTCGCGGGGTGAATGAAAGACAATGACTTCTCCGTGCTGTGGCTGTCGAACAAAGTAAGCGGCTTTGCTCACCATGATGTACTCCCCTGGTAAGATGCTGGGATACATGGATGACCCGTAGACCTTGAAGCTGGCGATTGCAGTGTGGAAGACGACAGTGATGGCCAGAGCTACAAGTACGGGTGCCAGAATATCACGGAAAATTTTCAATTTGCTTACCTCAATGGTACTATTGGACTAAGCGTTTGATATTATATTGTATATGCCCTTTTTATGCCACAGTATAAACTAATTGGCAGATTCAACGTTAAGTAGGTGTGAGAAGGGATAGTGGGTGGTGCCATATAGTGATGGCAAAGCTGGCAATTTGAAATAAGCGATATAAGGAGGTGCAAATGAAAAAAACGTCTTTGTTGTTCTCTGGGTTAGCCCTGGTTGTGGTGCTAATGGTAGCTGTGAGTTGTGTGTCCTGGAGCTCCTGTAAGGGAGCCCCGCCTTCTGGCTGGTCAGCCACGGCCGAAATAGGTGTCCCAGCGGGGTTCATTTGTAGCCAGCAGGATGTGGGCATATCAGTCAGCGGTGAAGGTAGGGTCAAGGCAGCGCCGGATGTGGCTATTCTGAGTCTTGGAATCGAAGCGCAAGAAGCTACGGTGGCAGCGGCGCAGCGGGAGGCTGCTAATGCGATGGACAAGGTGATGAAAGCCTTGAAGGCCGATGGGGTAGCAGATAAAGATATCCAGACCACACAGTTCAGTATCTACCCGGTGAGGCGGTGGATTGAGAAGGAAGAGAAGGAAGTTATTGTCGGCTACAGGGTAACCAATATGGTAACTGCCAAGATAAGGCAGATTGATAAGGCTGGCGATATCATCGATGATGTAGCTGAAGCTGGTGGAAACCTGACCAGGATTCAGGATATCGGTTTTACCATTGATGACCCTATTCCATATTATAAGCAGGCACGGGAGAAAGCGGTGCAGGATGCTGCGGGAAAGGCGAAACAATTGGCAGACCTTGCTGGGGTGAAGCTGGGCAGGCCGTTGTATATCTCTGAAGGTGGGGGTTATGTCCCCCCTGTTGTGCGAAAGAATGTCTATGCGATGATGGAGACGGCGGCTGCTCCTGCTCCGACGCCGATCAGTCCAGGTGAATTGGAGTTCCAGCTAAATGTCAGCATAGTCTATGACATTCGGTAATTCGTTGTAGCGCTACAGGCCCTCTCGTCAGCGAGTGGACCTTCCCTTTCTATCTCGTTTGCACATTCAAAAAGTGCGATGTTACAATGAGCTATTGCCAAACTGGACAACTCTCGCTGCTTTGGGTTAACATCTTCTTGGATTCAAAGCGAGTTTAGTTGGTACTACGGCATTTGTTGAAGGGGATATAAATATAAATGCTATCTCGCCCTATGGATTTCATGGAGTGTGCCCTGTCCCTGGCTGGTCTGGCGCTAGGTTATACCAGCCCCAATCCGGCGGTGGGAGCAGTGGTGGTGCGGGATGGTATCGTTGTGGGGTTAGGACACACGCAACCCCCCGGCTGTGAACATGCTGAGATAATGGCGCTGCAGCAGGCTGGTGAGAGGGCAAAAGGGGCAGCCCTGTACGTTACTCTTGAACCTTGCTGCCATCAAGGGCAGACGCCACCATGCACTAAAGCCATTATCGAGGCTGGAATTTCAGAAGTTCACGTGGCCATGATTGACCCCAACCCGCTGGTTTTGGGAAAGGGTCTCAAGCAACTGGGGGAAGCTGGCATAAAGACCTACGTGCGAGAGGATATTGAAAAGGCCAGGGAAATAAATGAAGGCTATATTAGATATATAACTACAGGCTTGCCGTTTGTCATAGCCAAATTTGCCATGAGCCTTGATGGCAAGATTGCCACTAAAAGCGGCGACTCACAGTGGATAAGTGGTGAAGAGTCCAGGAAATATGTTCATAATCTCAGGCATATCGTTGATGCTGTCATGGTGGGAGCAAACACGGTGCTCGTCGATGACCCTCAGCTTTCGGCCAGAGGGTGTAGTGGTCGTGGTGGCAAGGCCAAGCAACAGCCGTTGCGGGTGATAGTAGATGGTAAGGGGCGTACTCCACTAGAAGCTCGGATTTTCAAAGAACCGGGTAGGACTTTGATGGCTGTGGCCAAGCCGTTTGATGATAGAAAGGCTAACCAGTTTAGAGAGGCTGGCGCTGAAATAGTCGAGTTAGCGGCTAAACGTGGTGAGATTGAGCTGGAAGAGCTGTTGAAGGGGTTGGGGGAACGCCAGGTCACCAGCGTTCTAGTGGAAGGTGGCAACAAGCTTTTTGGCTCACTTTTTGACCAAGGTCTAGTTGACAAGGTGATGGCCTTTGTTTCTCCGGTTATCGTCGGTGGCAGCGATGCCAAGAGCGCTGTTGGTGGTGACGGGGCGAAGTTTATGGCTGAGGCGCACAAGCTCAGTCGGGTGAAGATGACTGCATTTGGGGATGATATCCTTATCAGTGGCTACTTGAAGTGATAGATTTAGGATGTTTACAGGAATTATCGAGGAGATAGGAATAGTCAAGGGGGCCAGTCCTGGGCGCCTGACTATTGGGGCGAAGACGATATTAGAAGACATGAAGCTCGGGGACAGCATAGCTGTTAATGGTGCTTGTCTCACGGTAAGCGCTCTGGCCAGAGATAATTTCTCTGTAGATATCATGCCAGAGACGGTTCGGCGCACCAACATCAGAAGGCTTCACTATGGGGACAAGGTAAACCTTGAGAGAGCCATGTTGGCTTTGGGGAGATTCGGTGGTCATTTTGTGCAGGGGCATGTAGATGGTGTTGGCACGGTAACGTCGTTGACTCCGGAGGAGACAGCGGTGATTGCTAAGATATCAGTTTCCTCCGATTTGATGCGATACGTTGTGAGTAAGGGATTTGTGGCAATTGATGGTTGCAGCTTGACCGTAATTGAAT
>VGOF01000140.1 GCA_016875975.1 Chloroflexota bacterium
AGCTGATTATCACCGGACGGCGCTTCGATGCTAAGGAGGCGTTGCGAATCGGGCTGGTCAGCGAGGTGGTACCCAGGAAGAAGCTGATGAAGCGGGCATTGGAGCTGGCATATAGCATAGCAGCTTTACCACAGGGGGCTATACGGTCGGACAAAGAGTCGGTGGTGCGTGGTTGGGGTAGGCCCACGGAGGATGCCCTGGCTATTGAAAGGGAGATGCTGAGGCTGATGTGGATGAGGCAGGATAAACATTCCGAGGGAGCGCGGGCTTTTATTGAGAAGCGTAAGCCGGATTTCAAACACCACGGATTATGATATTGCCAAATAATAAGGAGGAGCACATGTCACACAAAATCTATGATGAACTAGCGCAGGCGCTTAATGCGCGGAGCACGATGTTGCTGTCGATACCGTGTGATGAGTTCTATGCTTTCGCCGAAGCACTGTTCACGCCGGAGCAAGCGCAGCTTGCCTGCAGCATGCCCATGGAGTCTATTTCAGCTCAAGACCTGGCCAAGAAGATAGGCGAAGATGCTGGGAAAGTCGAGAAGCAGTTGGAGGAAATGACTGGCAGGGGCCTGATAAAAGCCTGTGGAGAAGATGGGAAGAAGACCTACCAGTTCCTGCCTCTGGTACCGGGGTTGATAGAGCTGCAGTTCATGAAGGGGGAAGTGAGCGAACGCTCTAAGCGTTTGACGGTGCTGTTAAGGAGCTATATGAAGGCGGCTAAGGAAATCGCTATGATGTCTCCTCCACATACTGCCACCAGCGTTGCCACCACCAGAACTATCCCGGTAAACAAGCCTATGCGCCATTTGCCCACCATCATGCCTTATGACGAGGTGGTGAAGCTGGTTGACACGGCGGAGTGCTGGGCTGTGGGCACGTGCGTCTGCCGGCATCATGGAGACTTGCTGGACAAACCTTGCGACAAGCCGAAGCAGAATATGTGCATGATAGTGGGAGAGTCGGCACGCGATGCTGCCAGCCGTGGTTTGGCTCGCTTGGTGTCCAAAGAAGAGGCCAGGGAGTTTCTGAAGCAGGCGGACGAAGCTGGGCTGGTACATAGCTTCGCTAATACAGATGATGAGTACATCAACCTGCTGTGCAATTGCTGTCTCTGCCATTGCATGATATTGAGAGGTGTGAAGCGTTCACCGTTGCCCAGCCAGGCCGTTTATGCGGATTGGGTGGTTATGATAAATTCTGACGAGTGTACCGGCTGCGGCGCCTGCATCGACAGGTGCTGGATGGAGGCTTTGAAGCTGGATGGCACCACTGCGGTGCGGGATGCTAACCGCTGTATCGGCTGCGGCGTGTGCATGTACGTCTGCCCCACCGACGCCATGAAGATGGAGAAGCGGGAGACGGTAAAGGTTTAGGTGCTCTGAAAGAGGCTGCCTAAAAAGACAACACGTAGGGGCGTACCTTTAGGTGCGCCCGCAAGGCGGCGGGTCCTTCCGTTGAAGGACGGGCGGGTTTGAAAACCCGCCCCTACACAAATCATGTCATTTTTGGAGTTTTCGGATAGCCTCGCTACATGTCATTACTGATGATGGCGTTATCCTCACTTGGCTTCTCCTATCAAGGACGCGGGAATTCATAGGTATACTGGTTGAGGATATTCTCAAGTCCCTTTTGAACTGTTTCGGTAAGGTGCTTCTGGGGGGTGGCGCTGCCATTTACGCTCTCGCCGGCGATTAGCAGGTGATGTCTGGCTCTGGCTTTGAACTCCTTCTTATCGCCACAGGCGCGGGGGCAGCCGCAGAGAGTGACACCTACGCCGAAACCGTGTTCAGTGAGAGGAATCAGCAAGAAACCGGCGCGTGTTTTTTTTTGGGGGGGGTAGTATAATAGACATATTTAGGAGGGGAATAGTGCTATGAAAAAAATAGTCTATGGTATTCTGGCAATACTCATTATTCTGACCCCGATAATCTCATGTGCTCCCGCGCAGAGTCCTGCGATTACAGCACCTACAAAGCCTGTCGAAAATCAAAAAACAAATATAAACCAGAAAGAGGTATTTGCTAGAACGGGCACAATTCCAGTGATCTTTGTGGCGGGGTCAAACTACGAAATGGGGTTTCAATTCGGGCAGCAGACGGCCGATGGGGTAGCCCACAACGTCGCTGTGTTCAAGACGGCGCTTCTTCCTGTCTATGGGGAAGAACGTCTGACCAAAGGCTCAGAAGTATGTGACTTCTACATCAAGAAGCATGTCCCGGGGATGTCGGATTGGTTGAAAGGAATTGCAGACGGCTGTAAGTCCGAAGGTGTTGAAATCAGTTATCTGGATCTCGTGTTGATGAACAGTTTCGATGTTTTTGTGTGGGCCTATCCCGGTGAAAAGTATCCGGATGAGGCAATCCAATGCACCTCGTACGCAGCAACCCGCAGTGCTACTACAGATGGCATGTCTATAGTTGCTACCACGCTCATGGTAGGCAATGTAAATATTGACAAGGTGATTCTTATAGCCTATCCCACCGATGGCAATATCTTCATAGCCACCCCGGGGTCCGGATTTGTGGTACATACCTCGGGGATGAATATCGAAAGTCTGGCTTGGATAGTCACTGCGCTACCGCAGGTGGAGCCTGTCTGGGCCCTGCCGGCTATGGGTGTCGGCTATCAACTATGCCAGTACATCAAGACTGCTGCCGAAGCTGAGCAGTGGTTGGGTAAGGTAGAAAGAGGCGGGTCTACTGGCAATTTCATACTGGGTGACGACCGCGGCTATATATCCGTGTTTGAATCAAATTCGCAACATTATGCCGTAAGGCATCCAGGAGACCTTGGCGAAAAAGACTTTGTGATAAACGCGAATCATTTTGTTACCAAAGAAATGATTCCCTATAATTTTGAAAACTATAGGAATTCGCCACATAGCCCATACCGCTATGCCACTGCCTGGCAGTACTTCGAGAAAGCCGCTGCCAAGAGTGAGATAGATGTCGATTTCTTTAAGAAAATCACTAATACATATGATTGGTATGACCCCGATAAAAAAGAATGGCATTTTAATGATCCCAGTTCACCGAATGTTATAGGTAACGATAGGATCGACTCCACGATTATCTTTTATCCTAGAACGGGAACCATGTACTTCTCGATAGGTTGGCCTGGTGGCATTGGTATGCCGCCCTTCTCTACCGGTGAGTATGCACAGTTACAACTCATCAGTACGCCACAGGCAGTTGTAACGAATGCTGGTAGTACTGCATACAAGATGTTTCTGGCTGCCAGGCATGCTTATGTGAAGGCTAAGAATGCTAAGGCCTCGTACCTTACATATCCAGTCTGCGAATCCATCGAGGCGAAGCTGGATCGAGCTGCGTTAGAGTGGGGACTGGGTCATGACAGGGCGGGATTTGGTGGACTGGAAAAAGATGACAAGGCAAAACTGCGGCTGTTCGGCGAAGCAGCCACTCACTATTGCAATGCACAGGTGTATGCGCAAGAGGTATCCACAATGCTGTCTAACCTGGCAGGGAAATAAGCGCCGATAGATTAATGTCTTGAGCTAGGCGAGTTTTGAATGTTGAGGGTATTCTCAAGTTCCTCTTGAGCTGTTTCGATAAGGTGCTCCTGGGGGGTAGCTCTGCCATTTACGCTCTCGCCGGCGACTAGGAGGTGATGCTTGGCTCTGGATTTGAACTCTTCCTTGTTGCCGCAGGCACGGGGGCAGCCACAGAGGATGATTACCACGTCAATTTTGTCTTCGGAGAAGGGCACCAACACGAAATCGCCGTGCCTCTTTTCCATGCCAACCAGATGGCAGGCTATCTCCGATAAGTTTACATAAGAATTACAGCAGCCACAATACTTTATGGCTACTTTACGTGGCTTACGCTTTGGCGACATCTTTCTAGTAGACTAATTTAGGCTGGTCTCCAATTTTGGCCAGCTTCTCAGCCAGGCGTTTCTTGCGCTCCAGGTTAGCCCTGCGCTCTATCATGATTCTCTGAGCCTGTGGTGAGCCGGCTCCATGCATGGATTCTGCCAGCGCCGTGCCGCAGGTCATGGCTTCCAGCAGCCTTATCAAGCGAATCCGGGTCTCGGCAGGTATTTCAGCGATGCCCTTCATGTATTTGTCCACGTATTTGCCGATTTTGGGGTCTTTCCAGTCGCTCTCGGCGGGCGCTGTTGCCAGTATGCCGCCGGTGATGTCTTGCGCCAGGCGGGCGATCTCGTAGATGTGGCGGGTAACGTTTAGCTTGGTGACATTTGCCAGCAATGGGTCAGCCATGTAACAGCCGGCGGGCATGGCATATCCCTGACAGGAGCAGGCTATGGAGCAGCAATACAGTGTCTCAGTCAGGTGCACCATCTCCACTATTTTGTCCCTGACGTGGGAAGCCCTGTCTGTTCCCTGTACCTGTGCCAAGGCGTAGGTAGCGCCGATGAGGGCATCGGAAAGCCCAGCCTTGCAGCCGCCGTAGTTCTGGCGGTGGAAGGTGGCGAACCTCTCCACCAGCTCGTAGGCAAAATCGAATTCACCGCACATGAAGACGTGCTTCCAGGGGATGAAGGCCCTATCAAAGACAATCAATGCCTCTCCGCCGACAATGCCATACTCGGCGTTGCCCTGGTCCAGGAAGCAATCGCACTTGCGCGTGTCATTGGTCTGGCGGCCGAAAATGTGTAATGCACCGGTGGCATCGACGGGAACGTAGAAACAGACGGCATAGTCAGCGTCCTCTTTCTTCATGGCAGAGGTAGGCATGACCAGGTGGCCGTGCGAGTTCACCGCGCCGGTAATGTGCGCCTTGGCGCC
>VGOF01000141.1 GCA_016875975.1 Chloroflexota bacterium
CTTGAGCATCGCCCTTGGCTTTCTGCTTATCTTTGGCCTGATGCGAGTGAAAAGGTAGTTACCTGTTGAGGCCAGTATAGACAAAAGCTATGAAAGTGGTTTTGCATGTCTGCTGTGGGGTCTGTGCTGCTGGGGCTGCGGCGGCACTGATTGAGGAAGGACATCAGGTGTTGGGCTATTTCTACAATCCTAATATACATCCTGCCGAAGAATATGAGCGACGCCTAGCAGCGGCAAAGCAAGTGGCAGATAAGCTCAAATTCACACTGGAAGTAGGACCTTATGCGCAGGCGGAGTGGCTTAAGGAGACCGAAGCGCTGAAGGCCGAGCCTGAGGGCGGCAAGAGATGCCAGGTTTGCTATCAGATGAGGCTGGAAAAAACCTATGATTTTCTAAGGGAACGTGGGGCGGATGCTTTCACCACCACGCTGAGTATCAGCCCCCACAAATCAGCAGACATCGTCAATAAGGTGGGACAGGAAATCGGCGGCGATAGATTCCTGGCCAGGGATTTCAAGAAGAAAGATGGTTTCAAACGCGCTGTGGAGTCGGCTAAGCGATGGGGCCTTTATCGTCAGGCCTACTGTGGTTGCATCTACAGCATGAGGTAAAGGGCACGCCGTCGGATTGTCCCAAGATTTAAGGTAAGGTCACTTCTTTTTAGCCAGTGCCGTCAACTTTCGGTACAAATCTTGCACCTGCCGCTTAGTTTCTTCTATGGTGCCGTTGTTATCGATGACATAGTTGGCTTGCCTTCTCTTGTCCTCTACCGACATCTGCGACCTTATTCGGCTCCTGGCATCCTCTTTGCTCATGCCGTCCCTGGTCATCAACCGTTTTAGCTGGTTCTCCTCGCTGGCATAGACCACCACCGTCTTGTCCATGGCCTTGTCTCTGCCCACCTCAAATAGCAGGGGCACCTCATGAACTACCACAGCGTCAGCGTCAGATTCTACGAAGGCTTTCTCCTGGTGGTCAGCTTCTATATAGACGCGAGGATGGATAAATGACTCCAGTTTCTTACGCTTAGCTTCGTCATCGAATACGATTTTGCCCAATTTGGTGCGGTCCAGTTTGCGGTCCGGCTGCAATATATTTTCGCCGAAGTAGTCCACAATGTCCTGCCAGGCAGGCAGACCAGGCTCGACTACCTCTCTGGAAAGGACGTCATAATCGATGTTGTATGCGCCCAGCTCCTGGAGATACCTGGATACCAGGCTTTTACCGGTGGCGATGCTGCCTGTAAGTCCGACCTTGAGCATCTATTGGCTAAAACGCTCTCTCCTGACGAAATTCCAGACATACATGAAAGGGAGGATTGTCAGGCAGATAACCCAGAGGACGTAGAACAAGAACCAGTCAAATCTAGTAGGTTTGGTGATGGTTTGAGCCATGTTTCTAAAGAGCCTCGCTGTGCAAAATCAGGTAAACACAATGAGAGATGGGAAATGGCACCTATTCATCTTTAGGAAAGCCGATAGCCACCAATGCTTTGATGGCAGCTATGACTGCGGCCGGCGCCATGAGAGTAGCCAGGAGCCTGAGCATACTGTCCAGGATGCTGCCTATTCCCAGCATTTTAATCGGTGAGAAGACGTCGCCCACCACGACCAGTGCTATGGTTGCCAGCAGCAGGGGCAAAATCTCTTTGGTAGTGATGTTAAGAGAACCGATTAGGACGCCTAAGAGCACCAGTATCATAATGATGTATGGGTTATCTGGCGCCAGCAGACCGGCGAGAATGGCTATCACCAGTCCGAGCAGAAAGGCAATAAAACCTGTTATGGCTAACGTCCTCTTTATGGGTGTGGTTTTCTGTTGACTCATTTCCTTCCCTCGCTCAGCGAATTTGCATCATTATAGCACGGGCCTTATCAGTGTCAATTCGCGTACAAAAATAATCACCTGCTTGGGCAAGCTAAACCATCTCACCCAAGCAGGTGAGTTCAGCAAAGACTATTTCGCCTGCAAAAATCTATTATATCCGGAGAGCTGATTTAGTCCTTAGGAAATCCCACAGCCCACAGGGCTTTCACTGCAGCTATTACGGCGGCAGGCGCCACCAGGGTAGCAACCAGGCTGAGTACTTGGTCAAGATACTTGCCGATGCCAAGCGTTGTTATTGGCGCAAAGACGCCACCTACAACTATCAGGGCGATCGTGGCCAGCAAGAGGGGGATGAGCTCCTTGCTGGTAATATTGAGTAAACCGATAATGACACCCAATAGTACCAGGACCAGGATGACTACGGAATTCTGGGGAGCAAAGATGCCCGCGACAACGGCGATAACGAGGCCGAGGATGAAAGCGATGAAACCGATGATACCTAGTGCTCTGTTCATAGTGCTTCTACCTCCTTAGTTATATTACCCGGGCAACCAGGCGAGCAGATTATATCATGTTTTTTGCCCGTTGCTAAGTAGTCGCAATCCGTGTAAGATTTAGCCAGCTATGGCTATACAGATAGATACACTGAAAGGCATCCCCTATTTCGCCGGCCTTGGCGATGCCGAGCTGAAATCTATCGCAACGCTCATGTTCGAAAAGAAAGTGGACAGGGGAGAGATGCTGCTGCTCGAAGGTGAGCCTGTCGATGCGATATATTTTGTGGGCGCTGGCGTAGTGAAGATATTTAAGACATCGGCTGATGGCAAAGAGCAGATACTGGATATATTACGCCCGGGCGCTTCGTTTGCCGATGTGCCTGTCTTTGATGGCGGGCCAGCACCGGCCAGCGCCCAGGCTATGGGGCCTGTGGTCATATATGGAATCAGAAAAAACAACCTGGAGACAATTATTGGAGAACATCCGCGGGTGGCCTTGAACATGATTAGGGTGCTGGCAGCCCGGGTGAGGCATCTAATATCATTGGTGGAAGACCTGTCTTTCAAGCGCGTTATCGGCAGGGTGGCCAAGATACTGCTGGAGCACGCTGACAACGGAGTTGCGGAGCAGAAGCCGCGGCTCACCCAGCAGGACATGGCAGCCATGGCCGGCACTGCTCGTGAGGTCATCGGCAGGTCGCTCAAAGCCCTGGAAGAAGAAGGCGCCATCAGACTGGACCGCAGCCGCATCGTAATAACCAATAAGCAGGCCCTGAAGGCGATAATGGAACTACCAGCATGAGACATAGGTCACAGACAAATGATAAGCTTTGGTGTAACTTTATGGCATCGGGAGACGAATTGCATTGAGTGAGATGCCTTTGATAGAGACGGAGAAATGTGACGGTTGCGGGCTTTGCGTTAGCGTCTGCACCTGCGGCGCTTTGAGAATTGTGGATAACGTGATAAGCCTTGTAGAGATGGAGGACTGCGGCTGGTGCACCCAGTGCGAACTGGTCTGTCCCAACGGCGTTATAAGCTTCCCCTTCGAGATAGTCACTGAGGAATCCTAGAGGACAACTTTCAACGGGGAATCTGCAGTCCTCGGATTTGGGTCTTCGACTACACAATCTGGTCTTCACATGGACAGCAGTCGTTTTGCCGATGAGACAAAAGTCGCATACAGGAAATTTGTCCAGGACTAAAATGAGTCTACCTGGCGGGAGTTACCTGCCAAAGTGGAGGCGTATAACAGATGAAAGAAAAGATAGAAGAAGCTTTGGAACTGGTCAGGCCAGCTTTGAGGTTGGATGGTGGGGATGTCGAACTGGTCGATGTTAATGATGGTGTGGTTAAGCTAAAGCTCACCGGTGCTTGTGGCGGTTGTCCCATGTCTAGTATGACACTCAGGTACATGGTGGAGCGGACGTTGAGGGAGCGCGTACCTGAAATCAAAGACGTGGTAGCCGCTTAGGAATTCACCAAATCTTCGCATAATGTACATAGTATCTTCATATTTACGTGCTATGCTGAGGGAAAAGCAATAGGAAGCGAACAAGAAATGGTTATAGGAAATATAGAACATCTGGGGCAGGCTTTCTTCGATGATGACGAGCTGACATTAGCCAGCGTAAACCGGGTGAAGAAACAGTCTGCTGAAGGCAATATAGGGTTATTGAAAGGTGACAGCGACTTTATTGCCGATACCATGAGCCTGTACTTTGCCGAATGCGGGCAGACGCCGCTGTTGACTGCTGAGGAAGAAAAAGTGCTGGGGAGGCAGATAGAAGACGGCAAATACCTGGCTCAGATAGAGAAGGAGTGGGCCGCTGAGCATGACATACTGCCGTCAGCCACAGACCTTTTGTTCACCTTGACCGGACGGTTTTGCCAGGCGAGAGCACTCTTCGAGGCGCTTTGCCAGTACCTGAAGCTCTCCCCCTTGATGGCAGTGGCAGATGAGGTATTGCATCCCGAGGTGCGCCGAGCCATAGACGGCACCATCGATGAACGGATGGTCTCGTCCGTGGTGCGAATCGCCAAAACCGACAAAGCCAGGGCAGAAGACGGCTTGATTCAGCTTTCGCTGGTGTCGCGGCTGATACCCTGGCAGTTTCTTGGCGAAGCTGCCAGCAAAACCTCGGTGGCTGAGTTTCAGAAATCAATTCGCAAGGCAGCATTCCAGACTAGCATGGAGAAGCGCACCACAGAAATCGAGCGGCACTTCAAAGGCATAGCACAGAAAGCACGACTGGCCACAGACCGACTGGTCCAGTCTAACCTGCGCCTGGTGGTCAGCGTGGCTCGTAAATACGTGGGCCGTGGCATGCCCCTGTCCGACCTTGTTCAGGAAGGTAATATCGGACTGATGCGGGCGGTGGATAAGTTCGACCATCGCAAGGGCTACAAGTTCAGTACCTATGCGCACTGGTGGATCAGG
>VGOF01000142.1 GCA_016875975.1 Chloroflexota bacterium
ATCCCTTGGGTTGTATTTGGCCTATGCTTATCCAGTTGCCCATCTGGATCGCTCTTTATCAGTCTATAATGCAGGCTTTGGGAGCCACTCCGGAGAACTTGTTAGACCTGTCTCGGCATCTCTATTCATGGCCTGTGGTTATGCAGGCGGTGCCACTCAATGAGCATTTTCTTTGGCTTCGGTTGTCGAAGCCAGATCCCAATATGATCCTGGCTATATTGGTAGGCGGGACTATGTGGGTACAACAGAAAATGGTAACGCCGCCGCCTACTGACCCCAGGCAACAGTCAATGACGAGCATGACTACGCTGATGATGCCGCTCATGTTTGGCATGCTTACCCTATCTTTCCCTAGCGGACTAGCACTTTACTGGGTAGTCTCTAACATCATCGGGATTGTAATCCAATATTTTGTGGGTGGAGGGTGGGGTTATTTTGCTGCTCCAAAGTTGAGTCCAGCTCGACCTGTTAAAAAGCTGCCGGAGGCAACACAAAAATCAAAGGCAATACAGAAAGCATCCGAACAATCTGAAGTATTGAAAAAAGCATCTGGTGAGAGGAGGGGAATTTTCCGGAGATGATGGAGATAGAAGTCAGCGCCAAAACAGTTAGTGAGGCGATTCAAGCAGCACTGCGGCAGTTGGGCGCAGATGAGAACGAGGTGGAGATTAAGGTCTTAAAAAAGGGTAGGGCTGGGGTTCTCGGTATGGGGTCAGAAGAAGCCAGAGTGAAGGTCAGGTTATTAGATGACGGCCTAGAGGCTAGCGATGTTGCCAGAGTGGCCAAGGAAGTGCTCGAAAGGCTAATGGAAGCAATGAGCATAGACGGTGAAGTTAAGGTGGTGCAGCAGTCAGCAAACGGCTCACCAGCAAGTTTGGATGTGGAAGGTGATGACCTGGGAGTCCTCATTGGTCGCCGCGGTCAGACTTTGGCTTCACTTCAATATATCGTGCGGCTCATAGTAGCCGAGAAAATGAAGAAATGGGTACCACTGAGCATTGATGTTGCAGGGTATAAGAGACGCAGATATGAATCTTTGCGAAGTTTGGCCTTGCGCTTGGCAGACCAGGTGAGAAGAAGTCAACGCCTGATTACTCTAGAGCCTATGCCATCTGATGAGCGGCGGATTATTCATCTGGCTCTGGCTAACCATCAGGACATTGTCACTCAGAGCATGGGTGATGGTGCCACGCGTAAGGTGGCAATTTTGTTGAAGAAACGCTAGGTATGTTTTGCCCGGTTAGCAGCAAGGTAGACTTCCCACAGTTAGAGCGCACCATCCTCAACTTCTGGAAAACGAATCGCATTTTTGAGAAGAGCCTGGAAATTCGTAAGGGCTCACCGAAGTTTACGCTCTACGAAGGCCCACCCACGGCGAACGGTAACCCTGGAATCCATCACGTTTTATCTCGTGTTTTCAAGGACATTATTCCTCGATATAAAACGATGAAGGGCTTCTATGTGCCGCGAAAGGCGGGATGGGATACGCATGGCTTGCCCGTGGAGCTTGAGGTTGAGAAGATGCTTGGGTTCTCAAGCAAAGCCCAGATTGAGAGTTATGGCGTGTCCAAGTTTAACGCGCTTTGCCGGGAAAGCGTCTTTAAATATCTAAAAGAATGGGTAGCCATGACAGACCGCATTGGATTTTGGTTGGACATGGACCATCCCTATATAACGCTTGAAAACAGCTACATCGAGTCCTGCTGGTGGGCGTTGAAGCAGATGTGGGATAAGGGACTGATCTACCAGGGCTATAAGGTTACTCCTCATTGTCCTAGGTGTGGTACCTCGCTTAGTTCTCATGAAGTCGCATTAGGGTATCGAGACGACGCCGTGGACCCGTCTGTTTACATAAAATTCAAGGTAGCCAAGTCGTTATACGCCAGCTCGGTTTTTTTGGAGAAGCTGCGGAGAAGTTACGGAGATAGAGAAGCCAACTTTGCAGAAAAGCTTCTAGAGATTACCGGGGACAAGACCGTGTACTTGCTGGCTTGGACAACAACGCCGTGGACATTACCTGGCAATACAGCATTGGCTGTTGCCCCTGATGCTGAGTATGCTGTAGTGGAACTTGATAATGAATACATGATTTTGGCGGTTGCACGCCTTGAGCAATCTGGACTTGACACTGCTCCTGTTGTGGCGAGATTTCGTGGTAGTGATTTAATTGAGCTGCGTTATGAGCCGCTGTTTAACCCATCTGATTTTGGGGTTAGCGTTGCCAGGATGGATGCAAGAGAAAAAGATGGGAAACCTTCGTCTAATATTAAGTGGAGGCAAATTGGGGGTTTTAATTACCCTGTTATTGGCGGTGATTTCGTCTCCATGGATGACGGAACTGGCATTGTACATATAGCGCCTGCATATGGGGAGGTTGACTATGTGGCGGGTGAAGAAAACGGCCTGGACTTTGTTCATCCGGTTGATTTGCAGGGCATCATTACGGGAAGTTATCCGTTCTCCGGGAAGTTTGTGAAAGACGCTGATCCTCTTGTTTTGGATGATCTCAGGTCACGCGGGCTGCTGTTCAAGAGCGAGGAGGTCGTTCATACCTATCCTTTTTGCTGGCGGTGCGAAGCGCCTCTTCTCTACTATGCAAAGAGGACATGGTACATCAAAACTTCGGCGAAGAAAGGCGAGCTTATCGCAGGCAATGCTGAAATCAACTGGTATCCTGAGCATATCAAGTATGGGCGCTTTGGGGATTGGCTAGAGAATAATATCGATTGGGCATTTTCCAGAGAACGTTATTGGGGCACGCCTCTAAATGTCTGGAAATGTTCCAGATGCGATGCCTATGAGTGCGTGGGTGGGATAGAGGAACTGAAGGGGAAATCGAAGATAGCTGGTCTGAACGAGCCTCTGGACTTGCATCGCCCTTTTGTTGATGATATTACGTTTGCCTGTTCCAAATGTGGTGGGGAGATGAGGCGCGAATCCGAGGTGATCGATTGCTGGTTTGATTCTGGAGCCATGCCCGTGGCGCAATGGCATTACCCCTTTGAAAATCGGGATGTTTTTGATACAAGTTTTCCCGCGGATTATATCTGTGAGGCTGTTGACCAAACACGTGGATGGTTCTACAGTCTGCATGCTATATCCATCTTGCTTTTTGGGCAGCCTTGCTTCAAGAATGTCATCTGTCTGGGACACATTCTCGATGCCGAAGGTGAAAAGATGAGCAAAGCTAGAGGGAATGTGGTGGACCCGTGGTCGGTGCTAGATAAGTATGGCGCTGATGCAACACGGTGGTATCTGTTTACATCTTCTCCGCCAGGAAATGTACGCCGCTTCTCCAGTGATATGGTAGGCGAGGTGCAACGAAGTTTCCTGCTGACATTGTGGAATGTCTATAGTTTCTTTGTAATGTATGCCAATATCGACCACTTTGACCCGAGGATAAAGGTGAATCTATCATTATCCGATTTGGATGTCTGGATTTTATCGCGGCTGAATCAGTTGACTGCCGAAGTGGACAAATATTTGGATGCGTATGACCCTACGACCGCTGGACGAAGGATTGAAGTTTTTGTTGATGAATTGTCCAATTGGTATGTGAGGCGTGGTCGTCGACGCTTCTGGAAAAGCCAAAATGATGATGACAAAATAGCGGCCTATACTACTTTGTACAATTGCCTGGTTACATTAGCAAAGCTGTTGGCTCCATTTGTGCCCTTCGTAGCTGAGGAGATATATCGCAATTTAGTTTGTTCTGCGTATCCCGAGGCTATTGAAAGTGTACATCTGGCTGATTTCCCTAAGGCCGAGCTATCTAAGGTAGATGAAGGACTGGTTCGAGCTACGCGATTAGCAATGAGCGTGTGCAGCCTGGGCCGGGCAGCTAGGGCTAAAGCAGGCGTGAAGGTACGGCAACCGATGTCAAGAGTGTTGGTCAGAGTCGGGTCAGCATCTGAGCGAGAGGGGCTGAAAAGACTGGCTCCCCAGATATTAGACGAACTAAATGTCAAAGAAATCGAGTTTACAGAGAGCAAGGGTGTTGACGAATCAAAATATGCAGTTGCTGAAGACGATGACAACTGGGTAGCGGTAGCTACCGAACTAACACCGGAACTTGAGGCTGAAGGAATTGCCCGCGAGGTGGTGAGACGACTGCAAACTATGCGCCGGTCTGCTGGATTTGACATTGCTGACCATATTGTAACTTCGTATCAGGGTAACGATTATTTCAGGCACGTGATGGAAGGGCATGTGGATTACATTAAGCAGGAGACGTTATCTCGTCAGATAGTCCAGGCCTTGCCACCTGACGGAAGTTACACCGAGAAGCACCGCATCTCAGGTTGTGAAGTGCTGTTCGGCATCAGAAAAGATGCTGCTGCCTGATCTGTTCTTCATCCGCTAGGTGGTGGGCTTTCAATCAAGCGTGGGAATGCGGTTCTTGTTTCCTTGCCTCTTACGAATGTTATCGTGACTTCCTCGCCTATCTTGGCATTATGCAACGCTTGTAATAAGTCTCCAGTATTGGCTATATCTCTGTTCTGAAAACGGATAATGATGTCATTTGCCTTGAGACCTGCTTTATCTGCAGGGCTGTCTGGGGCTACGTAGGCGATAGCCGCTCCTTTATCTACAGGGAGCCGATAAATGGTGGCTAAATAGGGGGTAACAGTGGCCAGCGTAACTCCTAAATATGGTCTGGTTACATATCCACTGCTGATCAACTGTGTAATGATGGGCAAGGCTGCCTTTACGCTTATGGCATAACCCATACCCTCCACACCGACACCGGAGATTT
>VGOF01000143.1 GCA_016875975.1 Chloroflexota bacterium
TTCCTGGCCAGCTCCTTTGCCTTCGCAATGTTAACATCTGCAATCACCAGTTCGGAGAACACGCCGCTTCCTGCCAGCGTCTCCGAGGCTACAGTGCCCACGCCGCCGCAGCCGCCCAGTACCGTAACTTTAGCCATTTTCTCTCCTCCTTGCTATACTCTGATGCCTTTGCTGAAGGGGTCCATCCACACTTTCAGCGCCATATCCAGCTCTTCGTGGGCTTTGGCATATTCAGACAATGGAATATTCTGCATGGTGGCATCTATGGCCTGCCTGAAGGCTTTGCCGCCAGCCACAGGCCCTTGCGGATGGGCATGGATGCCGCCGCCGGAGCCGATGACGATGTCGCTGCCCAAATCCGCCATCACCTTGGGCACCATGGACGGGGTGATGCCGCCGGAAGCCATGGGGAAAGTGGGCTTCAAATTGTACAACGGGAAGGACAGGTTTCGGGCAGCGTTCTTGAACTTGTAGTCTATCACCGGTGCCTTGCCATAAGGCGCAGGGATTACTACCACATCGGCACCAGCCAGCCTGGGCAGCTTGCCCAGCACCAGGTGAGAGCTCATGCCATGGTAGGGGGACATATAGAGAGCGCCGGCAACATCCATGTGCGCCAGGATAGGGACGCTGATGCTCTTGTCTTCGGCCAGCGCCTGCATCACCGGGAAACCCACTGCCAGATAGTTTATCATGATGGCATTGGCGCCCAGCTCCACGGCCTTCTTGGCATTCTTGAACACCTTGGGTATATTATCGGTGATATTCACCGTGTACAAGGTGTGCTCTCCTGTCTCCTCAAAGACCTGCTTCTCGATCTCCATGTAGCGCTTTACACGGCCCAAGGCCGAGTTGAAGGAGGCATCAGCTATCAGTTCATCATCCTTGACAATGTCGCAGCCGCCCAGTGCCGCTTTGCGAAATAGCTCAGCGCCCAGCTCCAGCCCATAGCCGGTACATGGCTTTATCATGTTGTTAAGCAGCGGCCGATTATACACGCCGAGCAGCTTCCTCACACCATCGATGCCAAACTTCGGCCCTTTGAAACCGTTGACATACTTCTTAGGTAGGCGGATGTCCAGCAGCTTGATATCCCCCCCCATGGAGATATTGCCTACCACCGTAGTCAGCAGCATGGGTATCTGTTCGCCGATATTAACTTCAGGATAGGCTATCTGCACAAACCACTGCCTGTCCTGCAAGTTGGGTGGCAGCATAGCCTCGTAATCGGGCATCTCATATACCCCGATTACCTTGGCCACGTGCTGACAGCGCACCTCCGGCGTTTCGCCCGGCACCGCTATCCAGGTGCCGGTGCTCTGCTCTACTGCCAACAACGGAGCCACCAGCGGCACTGGCAGCACCGCTGGGTAGGACACCAGGTAGGTGCCGATAACGTAGTCATCGTAATTCACTCCATCAGGCAGAGCTATGGGAAGTCCTAAAATCTCCTGTGTATCCATAGTAACACCTCCTTCACATACAGGTATCTATTCTCTTCTTATTCAACTTCATGTAATAGCTACGCAGGCTGCTATACGCCTCCTTGTAGGCCTGGAATAGCGAATCGTATATCTCCAGGTTTTGTGGTTTGGGTTCAAACACCTTCTCCACCTTGACCACCTTCTTCAGCGAGTTGAAGTCTGGGTAGATGCCCAGACCCACCGCCGCCACCAGTGCCACGCCCACAGCGCCCGCTTCCTGTGGGTCATGAACCGATTCGATTCTGCGGTTGGTGACATCGGCTATTATCTGCATCCAGGGACATCCCCTGGCTCCACCGCCTATAGCCCTGATGGCGGGCAGTGGAAACTTGAACTCGTTCTCGATGATTTCGATAATCCACCGCATATTATAGGCTACTCCCTCGTAAACGGCACGGAGCAAGTGCTCCCTGCTATGCTCGGCGCTCATGTTGAGGAAGCTGGAACGGACGTAACAATCGGCAACGGGAGCCCGCTCACCATAAAGCCAGGGAGTGAATATCAGGTGGCCCGAGCCAGGCGGGATTTCTTTAACCTTTTCATCCATGAGGGCATAGACATTGGGTATATTGGGATCTTGTTTCTCCGCCTTGTAGAACTGGTTGGCTATCCACTGCAGGCAAGCCCCTGCGGTTTCAGATTCGGCAAATAGGAAGGCTTTGTTAGGGTCGGCTGAATGAATAGCCGCTATACCGCACTTGCCCGTGGGCATGCGCTCGGTGACCACAGCCACCCAGCCCGAAGTGCCCAGGTAAATATGTCCATCGCCTTCGCCCACAGCGCCGGCTCCCACTGCAGCACAGGGGGCATCGCCAGCGCCGGCGATGACAGGTGTGCCCGTCAGCAGCCCATATTCCTTAGCCGCCTCGTCCGTTAGCTCCCCGACTTTGCTTATCGATGACACCAGGGGCGGCAGCTTTTTAGTGTCAAGTCCAATGTATTTGATTATGGTCTCCAGCCAGGTCTTCTTCTTCAGGTCGATGCCGAATACTGAGCCTTCGGTCCAGTCCATGGCCAGCTTGCCCGTGCTCTTGAACAAAAGGTAGCCATCAACGTCCAGGAAACAGTACATCTTCTGGTAGGTCTCCGGCTCCTCCTCTTTGAGCCACAGCAATTTGGGCAAGCCGTCCTTTCCACAGAGTTTGGCACCGGCAATGGCAGCGAAGACGCCGGCGCTGATGAACTTGCGCATCAGGCGGTCGGCTTGTCTCCCCGCGCGGTTGTCCAGCCAGATTATGGCCGGACGCAGAGGCTCGTTCTTGGGGCTCATGGGGATAATGCCCAGCATCTGGGTGGTAAAGGTGACGCACAGGATGTCCTTGGGTGAGATGCCTGTCCTTTCCAGCAAGAGCCTGGTGGTCCTGGTCACTACCCCCCAGAAATCGTCGGGCTTCTGCTCCGCCCAACCCGGCTTGGGGTAGGAAATGGGGTAGGTCTCAGAGCAACTGCCGTGGACACGGCCCTCAGTATCCACCAGGACTGCCTTGCTCACGGTAGTGCCTACGTCATGGGCGATTATGTATTTAGCCATCGCACACCCCCGAAGCGCTACTTCTTTTTCTTTACGTGTTTCAGGGCGCGGTGCTGTAGTTCTTCGGTATACTGGCGCCAGGGGTCTCCCTTTCCTTCCCTGGGCTTGAACTCGAAGAGGCAAGTCTCGTAGCCCTGGGGTATGCTGCGGCGGAAGAAGACATCGAAATCAGCCTTGCCTCCCCACAGCTCACGGGCGCCTTGCAGAACTCCCTCCACAAAATAGCGCTGCACCCTGCATTCGAAAGGCTTATACACATCCTGGTGCGGGCAGTAGATGATGTGGCAACCGCCTTCATTTTCGTTGGTGATATAAGCATCTTCG
Organism: Chloroflexota bacterium; assembly: GCA_016875975.1. Classification (GTDB taxonomy): domain Bacteria; phylum Chloroflexota; class Dehalococcoidia; order GIF9; family UBA5629; genus VGOF01. The sequence continues at coordinate 3,340 of VGOF01000143.1, forward strand.
ATTGAGCAATATAGGACTTCGTTCATCCAGCTCGCCAGCAAGGAAGCTACTTCTATTTTGCTCAATCCCTTTGGAGCTTCGATTCCGGATGCCATGTCAAAGAAAATCTGCCTTCCCACCTCGTTTATAGCACTCCGGCACACCTCCTGCCCTTCGGCACCGAAGCGCTGCTCCACCGCCTCTAGCATCCGCAGCACACCCATAGCCATCATCTGCCCCCAGACGAACAGCGTAGCCGGGTCATAATCTTCACGGCTCAAGCACGCCTCACGCAGCTTATGCACCGCCTTTCTGAAAGGATAACGCAACGGCAACCTCTGCCGTCGTTCACCGATTTTGCTTGTCATGTTTCCTCCTCGACAAAACCTTTTTTGAATTAGTATAATCTTGCCAGTTCAGTATCAGTGTCTAGGCAATTGACTAGCGACTAGCAGTGTGTTATATTTAAGTTGATTGATAGCGAGAGAGGGGTGGGTCACCTGAAACATGGTGGCCGACCCCTTTCTCATTACTACCACTCTCTTGGAACCCTTGTTATATCCCTCATAGGGATAAACTCGATGAGCTTCAATTGCGCAGCATCTGATTGTTCAAGGACAACGTCCTTCACCACTGTTACCAACTGACTAACAATCTGCAATGCATCCACATATAAAGAATCAGCATGTGTAATATGCTTTAAGTTTGGCAAGCGAAGATTCCCCCTTAGATAGCTGGCAAGATTCGCAATTGCCTCGCCGGTCATTTCAAAACGGTCAAATACCAACTCTATGTTCTGATACTTTTGTGTATATCTTGAGAAATGGAATTCCAGTAGCTGGCGATGCACGAAGTTCCGAAATAGAACAGGATTTACCCCTCTCGGTGAATCTGATTTTAGATAAGGCCCAGTGTAATTGTCTTTGGTTAAATACACACATGAGCACTTGATTGCACCAGTCTGCTGTAGTTCCGAAAGTGGTTCAAGGAATGGTTTCATCTCATGGCCTCTGGGCAGCCTTTTCATCTCCGAAGTCAGTCTTCTAATATATCGCCATGCAACGCTATGATGTACTAGGCAACTAAAGTGGTCACCACTGATCTGCAGAGCCACTTCAGCGTAGTATTTGCTGCCCGATGGATGACCTGGGTCGCCTGATTCGTCTATGAACAGGTACTCCATAAAAAACACCCTCACCCAGAAGATTATAACAGTGCCTTGGGTATGTCAACGGCACAGTTTATTTAATGTTCCACTAGCTGCACTATGGTACAGCCAGTCTGTCCCTCTCTGTGCCCACCGATGCGGAAGAACCTGACCAGGGGATGCCTTCGCAGCTCTCTGTTCACCGCCTGACGCAGTATACCAGACCCCTTGCCATGAACGATACGCACCTCGCTGTACCCTGCCATAAAGGCAGCGCTC
>VGOF01000144.1 GCA_016875975.1 Chloroflexota bacterium
GATTTTCTCAGGTGTTTTCTGGGCCACCTCTTCTATGTCCATGCCGCCGGCTTCACTGGCCATCATCACGGGCATGCGGCTGGCACCATCCACGATGATGCTTAGATATAACTCTCGCTTCACATCCATAGCCTTTTCCACCAGCACCTTGCTCACGGGCACGCCTTCGGCGGTGGTCTGGTGGGTTACCAGCCTGGTGCCCAGAATCTGGCCTGCGGCCTTTTCGGCTTCTTCGGGGCTGTTGGCTAGCTTGATGCCACCGGCTTTGCCTCGGCCGCCAGCATAGACCTGGGCCTTTACTGCTACTTTACCTCTCATCTCCGCTGCAATTTTTTTAGCTTCGGCCGGCGAGTTAGCTACGGCGCCTTCAGGGACCGGGATGCCATATTCGGCTAGTAGCGCCTTAGCCTGGTATTCGTGGATTTTCATATATATTCCTCCTTGTGAAGGTTGACTGCTCGATAGTTGGTTTTTGGTGGCGGAGGGGGTGGGATTCGAACCCACGTTCGCTTGCGCGAAAACGGTTTTCAAGACCGTCGCCATAGTCCACTCGGCCACCCCTCCGAAATCATCCTAGTATAGGAAATCGGGTTCACTTTTGGCAACTCAGTGATAGCCCCACCTATCTGAATCCTGATTATTCCCTGAGAGTTTTGCGACTAGCTCGATTCAGGTCGGGGCAATTCGTATGCTATAATCGCTGTTGTGAAGGTTTCGGAACTGGGCGAGTTCGGGCTGATTGAGCTTGTGTCCAAAGTTGTCGATGCCAACAGGGACTCGGAGAGTGCTGCGTGGAAGCAGGTGCTGGTGGGTATCGGCGATGATACTGCTGCCTGGCAGGGGGATGGCTGTGTCCAGTTAGCCACCACGGATAGCCTGGTTCAGGGTACGCACTTCGACCTGAAGTACATGCACTGGGAAGACCTGGGTTGGAAGGCGATTGCGGTGAATCTCAGCGACATCGCAGCCATGGGCGGCGTTCCGAAGTATGCGATGGTATCGCTGGCACTTCCCGGTGAACTGGATGCAAATTGCGTTGTTCGTTTGTACCAGGGTATGGTCGAAGTCGCCAGCAGGTTCGATGTAGCCATAGTGGGTGGCAACATCGCTTCTGCTGATAAAGTCAACATCACCGTGAGCTTAATCGGCAGCTTGAAGGGGAAGACACCGCTGCTCCGTTCGGCAGCTCTTCCTGGTGACCTGGTAGCGGTGACTGGATACACCGGCCTGGCAGCCGCAGGGCTACAGATGTTGAAGCACAAACTAAAGCTCGACCCCAAATCCAGTGAACTTCTCAGCGAAGCCCATCTCAAGCCTGTGCCCAGAGTAAAAGAGGGACAAAACCTGCTGAGATTGGGAGTCAAAGCAGCCATAGACATAAGCGATGGCCTGATTGCTGACTTAACCCATGTCTGCAAGGCGAGTAAGGTTAGTGCTACCATAAACAAAGACCTGGTGCCCGTCCACAATATCCTGGAAACCCATTTTCCCGATGATTGTGAGCGGCTAGCTTTAGCTGGAGGCGAGGATTACGAGCTTCTGTTCACTGCCAGCAACACGGTTATGGAGAAGGTAAAGCGGTCAGTATCCTGTCCGGTGACTGTCATTGGGGAAATAACTGAAGGAACGCCTGGGAAGGTGAAAATTGTTGACAATGCGGGTCGAACACCGGACTGGCAAAAGAAAGGCTGGGAGCATTTTAAGTCCGAGAGATGAGTGCCAGGAAGACAGCTCTCAAGTTAACATCGCACAGTCCGGAGGAGACTCAACGGCTGGGTGCAGAGCTGGGCAAGTTGTCGCAGTCCGGTGATGTCTTTCTTCTGGTGGGCAACCTGGGGAGTGGCAAAACTTGCCTGACACAGGGCATCGCCTGGGGCCTGGACGTTAGAGAGTATGCCTTCAGCCCTTCATTTGTCATTGTCAGGGAATATCATGGTAGATTGCCACTGTACCACGTCGATTTGTATCGACTCGACCATTTAGGGGAAATAGTAGACCTGGGGCTTGACGAATACTTCTACGGAAATGGTGTCTCTGTGGTGGAATGGGCGGATAAGGGTCTGGCTGCATTGCCAGAGGAGAATTTGCTAATAACGCTAGAACACGTCGCGGAAACAAAACGTTCGATAAGGCTTGAAGCTAATGGGAAACGTTACTCACAGTTGGTGGAGTTACTAAGGCAAACATGGAACTAGCCATAGACACCTCAACCGATTATGCCAGCATCTCTCTCTCACACCTGGGGGAGACCCTATCCGAGCTATCGTGGTACACTAAACAGAACCACACCAAAGAGCTGGTGCCCAACATTGACTACCTGCTACGTCAGGCCAGGATTGAGACTCGTGCTATAGAGGCTATTTTCGTAGCTAAAGGGCCGGGCAGCTTCAACGGTCTGCGAGTGGGTATGAGCACAGCTAAGGGTTTCGCTTTCTCGCTGCAGATTCCATTGGTGGCCGTAAGCACGCTGGAGATAGAAGCTTATCCCTTCGCTTTTGCGGGGCTGCCTATCTGTCCTGTGCACAACGCTGGCCGGGGCGAAATTGCCACAGCTCTTTACCAGAAAACAGACAACTGGCGCTGCCTGGTCTCCGAATATATCACTACTGCGGAAAAGCTATGCGATGAAGTCAAAGAGCCTACAATATTCTGCGGTGAAATCCCGGCAGGCGTAATAGAGCAGCTAAAGCAGGGGCTTGGCGATTTAGCCCTGGTTCCGGAGATAGCAGCCAGGAGGCGCCATGCCAGTCATCTGGCTACCCTGGGCTGGCAGCGGTTGAGCCAGGGGGAGAGGGATGACCCTGCAAGTCTGCAGCCGGCGTACTTGCGCCCACCGCCGATTACACAGCGCAAGGTGAAGTGAATAATACATAGGCAAGATGCTTACAATTGCTCCCGTCACTCTGAGCCCTTCGGGGGAGGGACGAAGAATCTCGCTTACGAGCTTAGGGGATTCTTCACTCGCTTCGTTCCTTCAGAATGACAAACAGGGAAGATTACGGTGTTGAAAGGAGTATATAGATGGAAAGAAGCTTAGTGTTGATCAAGCCAGATGCCATCCAGAGGGGATTGGCTGGGACTATAATTTCCCGACTGGAGAGACGTGGACTCAGAATTGTGGCCATGAAGATGCTGCAAATGGACAAGGCGCTGGCGCAAAGGCATTATGGCATTCACAAGGAAAAGCCTTTCTTCAATGACCTGGTCAAGTTCATAACTTCCAGCCCTATCATTGCCTCAGTCTTTGAGGGGGAAAGAGCCATCGACATCATACGCCAGACGATGGGTGCTACTGACCCAGCCAAGGCTGCTTCGGGTAGTATCAGGGGCGATTTTGGGCTGGATGTGCAGCAGAACCTGGTACATGGCTCCGACTCAGCGGAGAATGCCAAAAAAGAAATAGAGCTGTTCTTCAGGCCAGAGGAGATACTGAGCTACCGCCGGGATGTGGATAGATGGATAACCAGTTGACGGGTAAAATGCTTTTCGGATAGCACCAAAATACTAAACCCAAAATACGAAATCCTAAACAAATTCAAATGACCAAAGGCCAAAACTCACCGCAATACGACCTTGAGGAGAGAACTCTGAAGTTCGCGAAAGGCGCAGTTGGCTTCTGCAGGCGACTGCCCAAGACAGTCATCGACAACGAAATTGCCAAACAACTAACTAGGGCAGCCACTTCGGTGGGAGCCAACTATATTGAGGCCAATGAAGCGTTGAGCAAAAAGGATTTCTTGATGAGGATCAAATTGTGCCGCAAAGAAGCGAAGGAAACCAGGTACTGGATTAGATTGCTCGAATTGGGTACCTCTGAACTGAAATTTGAACAAGAGGCGCTTCTTCAAGAGGCTACTGAGCTAATGAAAATATTTGGCTCGATCCTTACCAAGAGCCAGTAGTTTATGGTCTGGTTGTCTGAATTTTGATATTGTCTAGGGTTTAGATATTATAGTTTGGGATTTGGGGGTTGGGAGTGGGGGGTTATTGGATGCGGATAACGGGCTTGGCTTTGTGCCAGAGTTCATCTAACTTGTAGTAACCACGCTGGGTGGGGGAGAAGATGTGGACAATAACGTCGCCAATATCGAGGAGTATCCATCCTGAATCAGAATCGCCTTCGCTGCGGCCCCGGGGAATTCCCTCTTTCTTCAGTATCTCGTCGATTTCCCGCCAGATGGCCTCAATCTGGCGAGCGCTAGTTCCACTGCAGATAACGAAGTAGTCGGCAAACGAGCAAAGCTCTCGCACGTCCAGCATCACGATATCTTCTGCCTGTTTATCTGAAGCAGCATCCACCGCCCGCCGGGCTACTTCTATGGCTTGCAGAACTTATACCTCCTTGCCTCGAGTGCTTCGAGGCTAAACTCATTATAACATAGCCTTGTCTATACTTCTTATATCAGTCGTCTAGTTCGCTCTCTGCTTAACTTGGGAGTATAATGGCGCAATTCGATGGAGAGACTGCTCTTCGGCACGGGTGGAGTACCGCACAGCGCCAGGGACCGTTCTACCATGGCTGGCATTGAGCGCATAGCTCAGTTGGGTCTGGGGTGCATGGAGCTAGAGTTTGTGCAGGGGGTGAAGATGGGTCGGGAAACGGCGCTGGAAGTGGCGGAGCTGGCTGTCAAGAAGAATGTTGTCCTCAGCGCTCATGGGCCCTATGCCATCAACTTGAATGCTGATAATCCTGAAAAGTTGAAGGCCAGTGTAGGGAGG
>VGOF01000145.1 GCA_016875975.1 Chloroflexota bacterium
GTGCAAACAGTGAGCTTGGAACCCGGAAAGGATATTCTTGTGATCTTTGTCAGAAATGAGGATGAACCGGGAACCTATACAGTTACCCTTGGCGATGCCACGGGCAAATATGTGGTAAACGAGCCTGTGATACCCATCCAGATAACCAATCCCCAAGTCCCGGCTCCACCTGCCAGCAGTTCTAGATGCTGCCCTGAAGGTGGCTGATAGCATATAATACGACTGCCCGGTTCGGGCATAAAATATACCGCTGATAAGTTACATTGGATACTAACAAGAAAAAGAGGAGCACTGAAATGAAAACAGAAGACGAAATTCGCAAGAAAGTACGGGAAGGCTATGCACAAGTAGCCAAAGGGAGTAGCTCCTGCTGCGCACCCCAGAACACCTGCTGTGCTCCTCAAGCCTCTTGTTGCGCTGCCGCTGACCTGGCCACAGAGGTCAGCAAGAAGATAGGCTATTCGAGTGAAGAGCTAGGGTCAGTCCCCGACGGTGCCAACCTGGGTTTGGGCTGTGGCAATCCCGTAGCTTTAGCTTCTTTGAAAGAAGGCGAGGTGGTGCTAGACCTGGGCTCAGGCGCCGGCTTCGATTGCTTCCTGGCAGCCAACAATGTAGGCAAGAAAGGCAAGGTCATTGGAGTGGATATGACACCGGAGATGGTAGAAAAGGCACGCCAGAACGCCAGCAAGGGCGGTTACCAGAACGTGGAGTTCAGGCTGGGCGAAATAGAGAACCTGCCCGTGGCTGACAACCACGTGGACGTCATCATCTCAAACTGCGTCATCAACCTGTCTCCAGATAAGGAGCGGGTTTTCAAAGAAGCCTTCCGTGTGCTCAAGCCCGGCGGCAGGCTCATGGTCTCGGACATCGTCCTGGTGAACCAGCTACCCGATTCGGTTAAGAACTCTGTGGCTGCTTACATAGGTTGCCTCTCCGGCGCGGAAATGAAGGACAAGTACATCGAAGCTATCAAGGCAGCGGGGTTCCAGCAGGTGAGTATCCTGGACGAGACTGCCTTTCCCACCGATTACATGTCCAACGACCCCACAGCACAGGCAATAATCAACGAATCTGGCATTTCCAGTTTAGACTTAAAGCAGCTAGGCAAAGCTATCCGCAGCGCCAAGGTGTATGCGGTGAGACCCAAACGATAACCAAAAATGTAGGTGGAGTGAGGACAATGACCTCTTCTGATTTTGCAGATAGGAGGAAGAATGGCTGAGCCGTGGTATGAGTTTCGGCATCTGGACAAGGCGGAGGTGCTGCGCTTTGTTTTCTACCCCCGACGCGACTTTGAGGACAGCCCAAGGGTGCCCAACGCCGAGTCCTGTCATATTCCAGTTGATGAGGATGTCACCATTTCCTGTCGGTTCTATATGGGTGACGAAAAGCTCCCCAACATCCTGTACTTCCACGGCAACGGCGAAATAGCCAGCGACTATGATGAAATAGGCGCTATTTTCAATGGCATCGGGGCAAATCTTTTCGTGGCCGATTACCGGGGCTATGGACGCAGCAGCGGCAGTCCCACGTTATCCAGCATGATAAAAGACGCCCACCCCATATATCAGGGCTTCAAGGTAGTATTGGAAGAACAAGGCTTCTCGGGGAAGCTATTTGTCATGGGACGGTCACTGGGCAGTGCATCAGCCATCGAACTGGCCTACCACTACCAGGGCGAGTTAAGTGGACTGATACTGGAAAGCGGCTTTGCCAACCTGTTTAAGCTGCTGAGCTATCTGGGCTTTCCCACCGCACTTCTGGGCCTCGATGATACACAGACACCTACAGGGCTGGAGCTGATACGGAAGGTCAAAATCCCCACGCTGGTGATACACGGGGAATACGACCAGCTTGTGCCGGTAGAGGAAGGCCAGGCACTCTATGAAAACGTGGCGGCCAGGGACAAGCAACTGGTCATCATCCCCGGCGTAGACCACAACACCATTTTCGCCTGGGGCGCAAAGCGGTATCTGGAAGCTTTAGGGGATTTCATAAAAAGCCAGGACTAGAAGTCACCATCCCCAGACACTCAAAAAAGAATTATTAGAGCCCGGCGGCTTGGATGACCGCGGGGACTCGGGATTCCAGGCCGATGGCCATGATATGTGTGCCCTGGCACATGTCCTTCATCTCTTTGATGAGACGGGCAGCTATCTCGATGCTCTTCTTGGCCTTGTCTTCTGCCTTGTCCATCTCCTCGATAAGCTCATCGGGCACATGGATGCCGGCCACGTTCCTGTTCATGAACCGTGCCATAGCTGCTGACCTGATAAGCACGATGCCCACCAGCACGGGCACGCCGAACTTCTTGGCCTCTTTCATGAATGCCTCGAACTGCTTAGGCTCATAGACTGCCTGTGTCTGGAAGAACTGGGCACCGGCCTTGGCTTTCTTCTCCATCTTTATAAGCTGTGGTTCCACAGGGTCGGCACCGGGTGTCACCGATGCTCCCAGGAAGAACTTGGGAACGCCCTTCAGTTCCTTGCCTGCCAGGTCCCTGCCCTGCTCCATCTCCTTAGCCGCCAGCAGCAGAGATACCGAGTCCAGGTCGAAAACCGGCTTGGCGTCCAGATGGTCGCCCAGCGTGACATAGTCGCCCGTGAGGGCGAGGACATTCTCAATACCCAGCACAGCAGCACTGAGCAAATCGGACTGCAAAGCGATGCGGTTGCGGTCACGGCAGGTCATCTGAAATACAGGCTCGATGCCTTTCTGCTTCAGCAGAAGGCAGGCGGCTAGGGAGCCAAGCCTCATCACCGCACTCTGCTGGTCAGTGCAATTCACTGCAGCCACCTTGCCCTTGAGCAAATCGGCGTTCTCATTGAACTCGTGGATATCAATGCCCTTAGCCGGGCCGACCTCGGCGGTCACTACGAATTTCTTCTTCTCGATTGCTTCACGGAGACTCATTTTCAGTTCCTCCTTAATGGATACCTAGACTTTGGTAGTTTCCTTCTGCTCCAGCGCCCACATGATGGTGGACCTGAGTTCCGGAGGCGGCTGCATCTTGCCGTAGCGCTTAACCTGAGGCGGCGTCTTCATCTTGTCCAGCTTGCCCAGCTTCTTCAGCCTCTCGTAAATCAAATGCCAGCCACAGTCTCGAACAGCAGGTTCGACCTCGCACTTGCCGTCCTTAGTACCCCCGCAGGGGCCATTGATCAGCCACTTAGTGCAGGCAGTCAAGGGGCAGATGCCAGCGGTATAGTCCAGGACGCAATCGCCGCATTCGCGGCAGCGTTCGCTGCCCCGCCATTCGCCGCGGGCACCACCCACATTGATGGTGTTGGCAGCGGGGTGCACCAGCTTATTGACCACGGCAGCCGTTGCTTGCACCCCGATACCGCAGGTCATCACCAGCAGGGAATCGGCAGCGTCTATTTCGGGTTCATGGAGATATAGCCTGGTCTTAATCAGTGCCTTATCACATAGGAAATCGATGACACAGTAACCGGTGACGGTTTTGCCTTCTCTTTCTAGCTTTCCTTTCATCTCCAGCACCTGAGATTCGTCGCCGGTGTGGCACACCTCCGCGCAGCCTTTACAGCCGACTATGAACACTTTCTTTTCACCATCTACGTAATCCAGGACTTCCTCAAACGGTTTCAACTGAGAGATTATCATTTCCTTACCTCCGTAGCTATATTATGATTATCGTCATTGCGAGCGAAGCGTGGCAATCTCGTGGCTCCTTAAACCAGCAATTAGATTGCTTCGTCACTCCCGTTCCTCGCAATGACAAAGTGGGACTGTTCCTCGCAATGACAAGGAGCCTTCTCTGCCTTCATCAGAGGAGAGAGGGTTAGATGCCTCTTCTATTTCCTTGAGAACCAGATTGATAACATCTGGCATCTTTCGTTCCACTTCGGGGGATAGCTCCAGTCCATAATCCATGGTCTTAGGCTGAATGCCGATGATTACCGTGGGTTTGGGCTTCGCCTGGCGCAGGGACATCAGCTTCAATGTTTCCAGTATGCCTATCTCATGCAGTGAAACAGGCATGGCTGCATCCTGCGTTACATCTTCTGCGGTAAACCTGTAAATCGCTCCCGGCTCGTCGCCACCATCCACGGCATCAACCACGATGAGCTTATCGGTATCACCGCTCACCAGGTACTGGATATCGGGCGAAGTGACGCCGTCCACCAGTTCCACGCCGGCAGTGTCCACCATACCAGCTAGCCTTTGCACCAGGTGGACTCCCACACCCTCGTCCCGGAGTAGCAGGTTGCCTATCCCCAGAACAGTGACTTTTGGACTGCCTTTACCTGTCACCCTGAGCGATAGCGAAGGGTCTCCAGGTGCTTTGCAGCCTTTGCTCTGGATGAGATTCTTCGGTCGCCGCGATAGAATCGGGGCTTCCTCAGAATGACAAACGGGCTTAGCAGACTCTGTAAACTCCAAGTGTCTTCCCTTTGGGTGTAATCAGGTGAATGGCACAGGCAAGGCAGGGGTCGAAGGAGCGGACGATGCGCCCGATTTCGAACGGGTTCTTTTCGTCTTTTATCTTGGTGCCGATAAGCGCCTGCTCCACAGGCCCCGGCTGCCCCTTGTCGTCCCTGGGACAAAGGTTCCAGGTGCTGGGAACCACGCACTGGTAGTTGTCGATTTTCTTGTCTTTTATCTCTACCCAGTGTCCCAGAGCGCCACGGGCGCCGTCAATCAGTCCCATGCCCATGCCTTCATCGGGAATCT
>VGOF01000146.1 GCA_016875975.1 Chloroflexota bacterium
ATGCCGAATTCAAACGGAAAAGGCATGAGATGGAAGGTAGGAAGGGGCCGTATCCCGAGTTGCCTCTTTATACCACTCAAGACGTACGTGCTACCATGCCGCTGTTCTCCCCGGTGAAGTATGAGAAGGTGGTAAGTGTAGGCAACGGCGTCGAGGCTACTTTTCATGATGCCGGGCATGTTCTTGGCTCAGCTATGGTCAGGGTCAGCATTAAGGGAAACGATGAACAAAGGACGGTTATCTTTTCGGGAGATATTGGACGCTGGGACAAGCCGATACTCAACGATCCTACTTTGTTTGACCAGGCTGATTATGTGGTAATGGAGTCCACCTATGGTGACAGGTTGCATGACCCGGTTGAAGATATGTCCAAAACTCTGGCTGAGGCGATAAATGTCGCTGTTAAGGCCAAGGGGAATATCGTCATTCCTACCTTTGCCCTGGAGCGGGCTCAGGAGGTTCTGTTTTATCTGAGCAGGCTGCTGTTCGAGGACCGTATACCCCACCTTTTGGTTTTTCTTGATAGCCCGATGGCGGTAACCATCACTGATGTCTTTGACCGTCACCCGGAGATGTTCGACAAAGCGATGCTCGAACTTATGCACGGCAGAAAGTCGCCCTTCGCCTTCCCCACTCTCAAATTGGTGAACACGGTTGATGAATCGAAAGCCATAAACCGCATAATAGGCAGTGTCATCATAATGGCTGGTTCTGGCATGTGCACTGGCGGCAGGATAAAGCATCACCTGGTGAACAACATATCAAAGACCAGGAATACCATACTCTTTGTAGGGTACCAGGCGGCAGGAACGCTAGGCAGGCAGATTGTTGACAAGGCCAAGAAGGTGAGAATACTGGGCAAGCGTTATCGCGTTAAGGCGAGGGTAGTGCAGCTAGATGGCTTCTCGGCGCATGCAGATAGGGACGAGCTGGTAAGATGGCTGTCGGGTTTCCGGCAACCCCCCAGATGTCTGTTTGTAACTCATGGTGAACCCAGCATCTCCGAGAGTTTTGCTGACATGGTGAGGCGGAAAATGGGGTGGGAAGTGGTGGTTCCGGGATATAGAGATGAAGTCCTTCTAGGCTAGAGGAATCAATGTAAACGGAGGTGAGGTATGAAAACGAAAACCATTCGTCAGGTAGTGACTTTCAAGGCAAGCCCACACGTGGTCTATGAGGCGTTGATGGATTCGCGCAAGCACTCCAGGTTCACCGGCGATATAGCCAGCATCAGCAGAAAGATAGGAGGCAAGTTCAAGGCCTATGGCGATTACATCGAGGGAGTTAACCTGGAGTTGATGCCGGATGAGAAGATAGTGCAGTCGTGGAGGGCTAACGATTGGCCGGAGGGTCATTATTCTCGCGTTAGCTTCTTGTTGAAAAAGCTCGATAAGGGAACGCAATTGACCTTTGCGCAATCGGATGTTCCGGAGGACTTCTATGAGGATATCAGTCAGGGCTGGCACGACTTTTACTGGACGCCGATGAAGGAAATGTTCAAGGAATAACTATTACTTGGCCAGCGCTTTTCTGCCCACGATTGCTTGCTTCAGATACCATTCTTGTACAGTGTCAATGACCTCGTCGGTGGTATCGCAGACCCTGAGCAGTTCGAAGTCTGCTTCGTCGACAAATCCTCTACCTAGCGTGTGAGCTCTTAGCCAGTCTAGGAAACCCTTCCAATATTTGCTGTCGAACAGTATTACGGGGAAGGGCTTTATCTTCTCCGTCTGCATCAGGGTGAGTACCTCGGTCAGCTCGTCCAGTGTTCCTAGCCCACCTGGCATGATGATGAAGGCGGTGGCATATTTCACCAGCATGACCTTGCGTACGAAGAAATGCTTGAAGACCAGGGACTTGGTGGTGTAGGGGTTGGGTGTTTGTTCCTCTGGCAAGTCGATGTTCAGTCCTACGGAGGTCACACCGGCCTCCCTGGCACCTCTGTTGGCTGCCTCCATGACTCCTGGCCCACCGCCGGTGACAATGGAAAATCCCAGTTGTCCCAGCCTTCGTGCTATCTCCTGCGTGTGGGAGTAAAGCTCATCATCTGGTTTCAGCCGGGCTGAGCCGTATATGGTGACTGCGGGTTGGATATCTGAGAGGGAATCGAATCCGTCCACAAACTCACCTATGATGCGGAACATACGCCAGGATTCTTCTTTGGCCAGCTCGTTTATTTCATAATATTCCGGTGCCATGTCTCCCTCCGTACAAGTGAGATATTAACACAGAGTGCATTGACACTGCTAATACACGATTACGGCGATGAGGTAGATAACGGCGATATGGTCGCTGCCTTGACACCTTTCCTTGTGCACCTTACACTTATTCACTAGCTTTTGGCCTTTGGCTTTTAATAACTTAACTTATAACTTTGAACTTATCATGCTTTGTCCAACCTGCAGAAATCCCATGATAGTGGTAGAGTACCACGGCATCGAGCTAGACCACTGTGCCAACTGCAAAGGAGTGTGGTTCGATTCTGGCGAGCTGGAGCTTCTGCTGAAATCTGCAGGCGCCGAAACTACGCCTTCGCTGCTTGCGGAATTAGCAACTCATCCCGAGGCTGCAACTTCGGAGAAAAAGCGGAAGTGTCCTATCTGTGGCCACAAGATGCAGAAGACGAGGCCGCATGAAGAGCCGGAACTGATTATAGACGTTTGCCAGCGTGGCGATGGGCTATGGCTTGATGGTGGGGAGGTGTCCCAGTTGATTGGCAAGCAGCCTGAAAAGCTATTGGGAAAACAAGGCTCGGAAAAACAGGTCATAAATTTTCTGGAAGAGGTGTTCCAGGTCGAATAATGCTTGACATAATCTATCATGCATCACTGAGGAGGTGTTAGATGGTAATAGGTTTGGTCGTTCTTGGCATTGTACTTCTACTTGTCCTGATACTGGTGGGCATCTATAACAGCCTGGTCCGGGCGCGTAACCAGGTGAAGAACGCCTGGGCGCAGATAGATGTACAGCTCAAGAGGCGCTTTGACCTTATCCCCAATTTAGTGGAGACGGTCAAGGGCTACATGAAGCACGAGCGTGAGACGCTGGAGGCCGTGACCAAGGCACGCAATCTGGCCCAGCAGGTGGCATCGTCCGGAGCTGGCGAGAGAGCCAAGGCCGAAGGCGAACTGGGCGCTGCCTTGAGCCGGCTAATCGCCGTGGCGGAGCAGTATCCCGATCTCAAGGCCAATCAGAATTTCCTGGCTTTGCAGGAGGAACTGACTTCCACGGAGAACAAGATAAGCTTCTCCCGCCAGTTCTACAACGATTCGGTGCTAAAGTTCAATAACCAGATACAGATGTTTCCTTCCAACATGGTGGCTGGCATGTTTGGCTTCACTGCTGCCGAGTTCTTCGAGACCAAGGCAGAGGAGGAGCGGAGGGCGCCTAAGGTCAGCTTCACTTAAACTTAAAGCATTTGGAACATGTGGGAACAGGTCAGGTCTAACCGCATCAGGTCAGTGGTGCTGGTAATCGGGATGGGGGCGCTGCTGGTGGCGTTGGGCTACTTTCTGGGCCTCTATTTCTTCGATAGCCCTACCGCTGGCCTGGCTATGGCGCTATTGCTCTGGATTATCATGAGCCTGGTGGGCTATTTCCAGGGTGATAGTATCCTGCTGTCTATGTCTGGCGCCAGAAAGATCACCCGGGATGACCATCCACGGCTGTATAACATCGTTGAGGAGATGAAGATTGCTTCTGGGCTGGAGAAGATGCCTGACATCTATATTGTCGATGATCCTGCTATGAATGCCTTTGCCACGGGCCGCGATCCCAGCAAGGCATCAGTAGCGGTTACCTCTGGCCTGTTGCAGAAACTGAATCGTGATGAGCTGCAGGGGGTGGTGGGCCATGAGTTGGCTCATGTTAATAATCGGGATGTGCTGCTCATGGCTTTGTGCAGCGTGTTACTGGGCACAATCGTTATATTGTCATGGTACGCCTCGCGGTTCATGATTTTCGGTGGTATGGGTGGGTCGAGAAGGAGTTCCTCTTCTGGAGGTGGTTCTGGTCAGATAATCATCATTATCGTGGCCATATTGCTGATGATACTGGCACCTATCTTGGCGCAGCTCATCTATTTTGCCATTTCCCGCAGGAGGGAGTACCTGGCTGATGCCTCCTCGGCGCTTTACACCCGTTATCCTGAAGGGTTGGCTTCGGCTTTGGAGAAGATAGCTGCCTCTGCCGAGGGGTTGAGGTCTGCTAACAAGGCTACGGCGCCGATGTACATCTGCAACCCATTCCGCAAGAAGGGGATGGCAGCCAGCGACCTGACCAGCACGCATCCGCCTATTTCGGAGCGGATACGCATTTTGCGGGCCATGTCTGGCGGTTCTTTTGCTGATTACAATAGGGCTTATGCAGAGGTTCGTGGGTCTCGTAGTGGACTCATGTCGGCGGCTACGGTAGCCACCGTGGTTGGTGCTGTCCCGCTGCGGTCGTCTAAGCCTGAGAAGATTGCGCTGGAGCCGGACGAAGTGCATAGGGCGCGCGAGACATCGAGTGTGATGTGGAACCTGCACGACTACAAGACCATAGCCTGCGACTGTGGTACTGTCCTGCGCATTCCGCCCCGCTTCAAATCCGACACCGTTAAGTGCCCCCACTGCGGCAGGGTGCACTCGGTTTAGGATCGAGAACAAGAGAGATTGCGGGGAGAAAAAGCTAGGTTGCGAGGTT
>VGOF01000147.1 GCA_016875975.1 Chloroflexota bacterium
CTCAACCCTCCATATATCTCACTGCTGGGGAAAATAAAACCCCGCCGCTTACACAACGAGACGATTTTCTCCATGTCAACTTTACTCTTCTCTTCAGACAATTCGTATCTCCTCGGAATTTCTGAAAGCTTATCAACTTTACCTATTAGTGTCAAAGACTCAGACTCATCTTCCATCACAGCCATCCTCCATCTTCTTTGCGAGCAGAGCGAAGCATCCCACAGTAGCCCCACATGCTCTAATCGAACCATAGTGGAATTGAAAGAACGCAGTCAGTTACAATACTAAATAAGGTGGATAAGCCGGGGCAGCTCAAAAAAACCTTAAAACTACTAGCCATTACCTCTCTTGTTATTCTGGCAACCATATCCTGCAGGCCTGGCTTGCCACCCGCCACCCCTCCACAGCCTATCCAACCACCCATACCATATCCACTACCCGAACCACCCCCAGACACCATAGCCCCGGAAACCATAATCACCAGCAGCCCTGATGGAACCGTCAACCAGAACACCATCACCTTCCAGTGGACAGGTACGGATGATAAAACGCCCACCGCCAACCTGACCTACTCCTGTTACCTCGCCGGCCATGACACCGATTACTCTCCTTTCACCAGCGATACCACTAAGACCTATTCCAGCCTGCCAGACGGCACCTATACATTTTATGTCAAGTCCAGGGACGATGCCGGCAACGAAGATAAAACACCAGCCAGTGTGGAGTTTACCATACACACAATCAAGCCATCTCCTGTCACACCGATAGCCCCAGCAGACAGCAGCCTGCTCATAGTCCCCAACAGCAATGTCAGCCACATCGCCGCTGGCTGCGATGGCAAGACCATCTACGCCATCGATTCTTTCAACGCCAAGCTGTACAAGTCGGAGCAAGGAGGCTTCGGCTGGGCCGACTCATCCAGAAGCATTGGCGGAGCCTCCACCTGGGACGGGTTAGCCGTGGCACCTGATGACGCTCGAGTGCTCGCCATAGTTACCGACAGCGGCACCGAAGTCTACCTGTCCACCAATGGCGGCACCAATTTCTACCGAACGGGACTGACCGGCGCACTCAAGGCCAGCGAACGAGTTAAATGTCTTGCCCTCTCACCAGTTTATGGCCAGGGCCGACGTGAACTGGTCGTGGGCACCTCCACAGGCAACGGAGGTGGTAGGGTACTGCTCAACATAAGCTCTGGCGCAGGCATTGCCTGGACAGATATCAGCACCAGCGTCAGCGGCTGGCTGCCAGGCAGCCCTCCCATCGCCGGCACCGATGTCTTCGCCATCGAATACTCCCCCTCCTTCCCAGCCGATGGCACGCTCCTGGCCATAGTCGCCAGCAAACCACCACCGGATACCGACGACACCTATCTCTACATTGGCCTCAGAGACCTGGGCACCGGTAACATCGTCTGGAACTCCTCGCCCGGCTATCCTGTAGAAATATGCCAGCAGGGAAGCGATACGCCGGGCACACCGCTCACCTACGCCGACCTGGCTTTGCCTGCCGACTACAACGGTGCCAACACAGCACACCGCCACGTCTACGCCTGTTGGACAGACAACCCAGCAGGCTCAGCATCAGCAGGCAACCCCAATGACGACGTCTATCGCCTCGATGACACCGTCGCCTACAGATTGCTGGTGCGTAACGACATCACCTGTAGCCTGGCACACTACGGCAGGTTCAACCGCGGCAAACTACTAGCCGGCGCCCTAAACGCCAGGGCAGGCACCTTCGCCCAGGGCCCACAGGTCTACTGCAGCTTCAATCCGCAATCCGCATACCCCACCTGGCAGGAAAGCCGGAAACCACCAACTGGTCCAGGCCGGGCACGTGTCGCCTGGTCGCCCGATGGCAACATAGCCTACTGCGGCACAAGCTCCACTGCACCAGGTGGCCACGACCAGAGCGCCTTCTCCCTCAGCCGAGACAACGGCCTCACCTGGAACCAGACCGGCCTGATTGACCTGTAGGCAACAGCCAGTAGGCAACAGGCAACAGTTCCCAGCACAAATGTAAAAATCAAACATCAAAGGTGAAAATGGCAAGTCAAAAATCAAAAATGAGGACATATCTCCAGGGGTCTTCACTTCTGGAGGACAAAGGCATTTTGACATTTCGTTTGTCATTCTGATTTTTAACTTTTGACTTTTAACTTATTTCTTGCCTCTCGCCTGTTGCCTGCTCACCTTTAACTCTAGCGTTTGACACCCACACCCACTTTCCCTCATAATTTTAGCCTGCATGATCAAAGCCGTCTTCTTCGACTTCTACAACACCTTGGCCACACACGACCCACCCCGTGAACAGACTTACGTCAACGTCTGCGCCGAATTGGGCATCAAGGTAGAGGCCAAAGCCCTGTTCAAATCACTGCCAGCAGCCGACATGTACTGGCGCGACGAAAACACCCGCAAAGCTCTTGACCAGCGGTCACCTGAGCAAAAACTGGAGTTCTACACCGAATACGCCCACAAAATCCTGACCGGCGCCGGGGCCAATGTCACCCGAGATGTGGCGCTTCAAGTGCTGGCCAAGCTCCAGAAGTTCAACTGGACTTACAAGGCGTTCGATGACACCCTGCCCGCCCTGAAAAAGTTGAAGAACCACGGGTTGACGCTAGGACTCATTTCCAACGTGGTACAGGATATGGAATCTGTCTACCAGGAACTGGGACTAAAGCCTTACCTGGCCTTTAAGGTGACATCTGCCGAAGTGGGCTGCGACAAGCCCGGACCGGAGATATTCCAGGCTGCACTGAAGAAAGCCAAAGCCAAGCCAGAAGAAGCCATACACGTGGGAGACCAGTACGAACTGGACATCGCCGGTGCCCAGGGCGTAGGTATAAAAGCACTGCTTATCGATCGCAACAACCACTTCACCGAAATCAGCGACTGCCCCCGCATCCAAAGCCTGGCCGAAATCAGCAACTACATCTGAGGCCAGTCTCCAGTCAATAATCAGCAGTCTAATGGCAACATCCGTTAGGCAACAGGCAACAGTCCTCTTGCTTCTTGCTTCTGGTGGTAGGTTGTGCGGGGAGAGCTACCTCAGCACCGCCACATAGCTATCCAGAGGCACACCCAGCGAAGCAGCTACCGGACGGCACTTAGCCCTGAGACAGTAAAACACTCTCCCTTCAGCCGGCAGCTCAGACAAAGTCTCCCAGTAGCCCATACCCTTGGCAAACACCAGGTCAGCAGCCGCAAACTCACGCTTGAACTCCTCCGAGGCCACAGCAAAATCTATCCCTGGCGTAGCCGTGCCCGTGGTCATTACCTCCCCAACCTCCATTTCAACACCAGCCCGTTTTACATCGTACAGCGTGATATCGTTTTGCACCGGCTCTGCCTTAACCACGTAAATTACACGAGTAAACCGTCTCAGGTACTTCAGCAACGGCAAGTCGAAGAACACCTCGCCCGCATTGTCCGCCAGGTAAAGTATCCTCTTGGCATCCCTGCGTTTAACCTCGAACTCCTCAGAGTCATCGATGACAAACTCTATCTGCCTCTTCATATCGGCCCTCACCGACTCGAGTGGCTTGAAGAAATCTATGGCATTGCCCAGCGCCGCCAGCTTAAGCAGGCCTTTGAAACCATCACCATGGTTCTGCACAGCTTCGCGAAACAGCTCCCGTGCCATGGCAATCTCCCTATCCTTCATCTCCCGATAGGGGTCGGGATTGCCCGTAACCCTCTTGACCACATCGTGAATTTTGGTAGCGATGACAATGGTAATTGCGTCAAGCGAGAAATGAGTACTGACGACTTCCAAGCCCTTCTCTTTGGCCTTAGCTCTCACCGACTCATGGCTAGTGGCCAGCTCGGCCGCCTGATACACCAGCCGCTGCAGACAGCCACGACATTCAGAAGAAGCTTTCATTATTTGTTAGCACAAGCCGTCCCCCGCACTGTCACTCTGATAATCTCAGCGCCTACACCAACTTAAGCGCTGCATCCACAATGCGCCTGGTATTGGGCAACATTTCGTCCTCAAGCTCGCGGGCATACGGAATAGTCTCCTTGGTGCACACCCGTCCATACTTCATCTTGATTTCCGCCTCGGCCACTATGGCTGCCAGCTCACCAGAAAGGCCGAATGCCTCATAATCTTCATCTGCCACCAGCAACCGACCGCTCTTGGCTACCATTTGGCATACTGCATCCTTGTCTAGAGGTGTCACTGTCCTCAGGTCCAGCACGCCAGCAGAGATTCCCTTTCCTTCGAGTTCTTTGGCTGCCTCCAGGCACCTGTGGACTCCAATAGCCAGGCTCACCAGGGTGATGTCGCTGCCTTCTCGGCATACAGCAGCCTTTCCCAACGGCAGCGGCTTCCACTTATCTGGCACCGGGCCGCTGGCTCCGTCCTTCGGCACGTCGAATTGCACTGTCTTACGGCTGCTGCCGCCCAGATAGTCCAGCCAGTAATCTGCCAGCAGCTTATGCTCCATATAGACCACCGGCCCTTCGTCTTCGATAGCTGATAGCAGCAGCCCACCGGCATCGGCAGGATTGGAAGGTACTACCACGGTCAAGCCGGGGATATGCGCCAGCCACCCCCATAGGCTCTGCTCGTGTTGCCCGCCATCACCATATCCACCGCCGCAGGCAGTTCTGACCACCAGCGGACATCTCCACTTGTCGCCGGAAAAGGCTTCTAGCTTAGCGGCATGGT
>VGOF01000148.1 GCA_016875975.1 Chloroflexota bacterium
AACCCCTATCTTGACGGTGAAATACATGGCTGCTGACCAGGGGCTGTGGATAATCTCGCCGGTGACGGCGCGGCTTGCTCTAACTCGCCAGTAGTAGTCATGGCCTGCTTCTAGATTGCCCCAGTTACCGACAGCGGAGGCTGGTGTAGGGCTCAAGCCTCCGGCTGGGAAATAGACTGCCGGGGCTGTCTGGTCTACCGGTGTTATGTTGTCGCTGCTGAAAATCTGGATATTGAAGTTGTTGTCTTTGGCTATTTGCAGTTCGTAGGCGGTGGCGGATTCGAGCGAGTCCCAGGCGAAATTTACTTCTTCAGCTCGACCTGATACGGGGTCGACCAGTATAAGGTCGCCGCTTGCTGGTGCTGTGGACCATGGCCCCTTCCTTGCCATGGTGTCAGTATAGGCCCAAAGACAGCCAATATTGTTTGCGCTGGCGTACCGCCTGTTGTCTATGGCCCAGAGATTGTTATAGTCATTTGTTGATATCTTCAGTGCGGCTGGTTCGCGAGTGAACAATACTGTGTTGGGGGGTAGCGGGAGACCAGCAGTGAGGTCATCCCATTCTATGGGCGGTGATACGGTAGCGCGGGAGTAAAGCGTGCGGTCCATGCCTGGCAGTATGCCTGGAATTGCTGGTGTGTTCCATACTCCATATAGGACATCGCTTCCGTGACATATACCATAGAAGGCGTTGTTGGGTGGTTCCAACTCATCCCAGGCAGTGCTTTTGCCAACGGTCCAGCGGTATATCTTTCCGCTGGTTCCTGCCACCGTATCGCTGGTGGCGGCATATATAATGCCGTTTTCATCGAATTTGTCATCGAATACGACATGCATGTTTCCTGGTAGAGTCACCTGGACACGTTGTGCTGGCGACGGGCGGAAGCCCACATCGATTTTGGAGAAGTCGGCATAAGCCAGATAGCCATCGCCAGACCCTACAGCTACCCAGTCCTCTAATCCTTCTCCTTCGTTTTTCTTCTTTTCCGGGTTCTTCAGCGGGGTGGCTATGGTGTGGCCCGTATTAAGCTGCGTGTCTATCTGGGCATACCAGGTCCAGTTTGCGCCTGTCATTATTCCTCTGCGCACATTGGGGCCGCTTAATATGTACATGGATGTGTCGCTGGCTAAGCTTAAATCGGTAACTGTGATGCCTGGATAAAGACGGTGCCAACTTTGGCCCTCGTCTGGTGAGTAGCGGACGTCTGTGGTTCCTTCTCCGGCGAGTGCCAGACAGCGGCTGCGGTCAGCGGTACTGCCAGCGGTACTGCCAGCGGTGTCGCTGCTCCTGGGCTTGACTCGCAGTAGCGGTGATGTGGCGTTGCTGGATACGCATAACACGCGCTCCCAGGTGCGGCCCAGCACATCGCTGCTGGCTCGCCAAACGCTGTCGCAGCTCTGGGCGACTGTGGAGTTGTCACTGACGGTGGCCAGGTATCTCACAGGGTAGTCTGTTGAGTCTTTTGGGACATCCAGGGCGGCTATATCAGAGAGAAAACTTATTTCTGTGTCTATTAGGCTGAGTTGATTCCATATTTTGCCGATATCGGTGTCCAGGGTTTTGCCGGCTTTCAGAAGGTCCTGCTCGTAAGTCTGGGAGTAGGGGCTTACAGAGAACGCCGATTCGTCCAGTGAATTGGTAGTAAGCAGAGCCTGTGGCCAGCGGCCGGGAACTAATCCGGTGCCGCCTGCTGTGAGGTCGGCGGATGAGGTGCCGCAGTATAGCCTGTTGCCGCTGAAACTCCAGGCCAGTTGAGGGTTGGCAAAGCCATAATTGGCACCGCCGGTGGGGGATTTTTGGTCATCTGATTTTTGCCAGGCGGGGGTAGTGGAGATGGGGTCGGAACAGCGCCAGACATTTGCCATGGCTAGATTAGGATTGGCGAGCACTTCCCCTGCGGCCAGTTTGCCCTCGGCATAAGTGCCCCAGTAGGCGATGCTGGCGATTCTACCAGTGGTGGGCGGGTTTATGCGATACGGCATGATGTCGTCAATGCGGTAAACGCCGTCATTGCCTGTTATCTTGACATCGTCATAGCTGACGTAGTAGCGTCGGTTGGCAGGGTTAGTCCCCATAAAGTCCGATGGCAACTCCAGGTCAGCGGTCACGATTTGAGCAGCGTTTGGCGAACTGCCTGGTGGTGAGCTCATGGGTTTAACTTCGACTTGAGTACCGCTCCAGCCGGTTGTATTAGCTATTACATCGTGAGTGCCTGTAGTTAGAAAGGTGCCTCCCAAGGCATCGGCATAGACTACGATTATGGTGAGATCGCTAGTATAATTTGGCGAGAACTTGAGCGCGGTGACGTCACCGCCTGGTACCAAGAACTGGTTTGACCAACCAGCCAAGAAGCTGTCCACCCTTAGCGCGTATACTGCTCCGGTACCGCCTCCTGTTCTGGGGCCTACTGCGATGTCTCGCCCCAAATCGCCGCTGTATCTCATGGAGATGTCTATGGAGCTGACATATTCAGCGGCGCCAATGGTCAGGTTGCTGTCGTTCCAGGTAGCACCTCCGTCAGGGGAGATGAGGACTCGTTTTGGGCCGGCATTGTCCGTTATCGCAGCCACGAAGTTAGGTTCGTCCGGGGCCACGGCGATGCTCCATACGCGCACGCCGCCCAGTTTAGGTCCCAGCTCCTGCTGTACTGGCCAGGTATTACCGCCGTCGGTTGATTTGAATGTCCGTCCGTTTGGGGTATCCGCAGCATAGATGGTGAAGTCATCGCTGGCAAGGGCAAAAGCGCTGACTTCCGAGGGACTGAGAATGGTGTTATTGGGTGGGCCAGGGGCTGGCGTGTCAACAATCGACCAGGCGAGCTTGGCGGGGTCGGCCAGAGCTATGCCGGGGCGCAGCGCTGCGGACGAACCTGAAAGAAGCGCAACAGTGATGACTACAGCCAGGGCTGCACTTTTATCAATTCTCCACATCGCACTCTCTGGTCTCGTTCTAAAGCAGTCGTTTCCTTCTGCCTGTCCTGGCGTCATAGGTAGCTGAAAAGAGGGCGAGTTGTTCTTTGCTGATGAACCACTGGCCGCCTATTTTCTGCCCATTCAGGCTACCCATGCGGAGAAGCCGCCGCAGCGATTCTTCGTGTATGCCCAGTTGCCTGGCTGCGGCGCGCACACTGACGAAGTTTTCAAAATGTAGCATAATTGTTGTTTCAAACAACAATATAGCACTGTGGGGTGTCTTTGTCAAATTGCCCCCCGGGGGTTGTGACTTGACAATTTGTTTGCGACACTCGTATCTTTAGTACTAAAATACTATTCGGTGTATGACCAAAGAGCCAGGTGATATCTGGCGATTGAGTTGCAGCTTGGTTGCATTTGGGTTAAGCTAATGGTGATGCGAGGTTTGGTCTGATATGGAATATAGCTATGTTGGTTATACTGAGGAGAAGGGAATAATCAAGGGGCGCTTGTCTGCGGCCAGCGAGAAGACGGCCGAAGACATGCTGGCGAACATCGGTTACCGCGTACTAAGCCTAAAGCCGATTACTCCCTTTGCGCCAAACATGGGCACGTTTTTGCAGCCCAAGGTGAAGCCGACTGAGCTGATGACTTTTTCCCGGCAACTGGCGTTGTTGGTAGAGTCGGGCGTAAGCCTGGTACAGGGTCTGGAATTGCTGCAGTCCCAGACCAGCGATAAGCAATTGAAGAGGGTGCTTATCGAGGTGGTGTCTGCTATACGTGGTGGCAGTTCATTGTCGGCAGCCATGGCCAGGCACCCCAATGTTTTTTCTACGATTTATTACCGGATGATAGGTGTGGGTGAGCATACAGGGGCGCTTGAAGGTATACTGAGGAGCCTGGCCGACTATATTGAGCGGCAGACTACTACCAGGAATAAGCTGAAGGCGGCATTAACCTATCCGGCAATCGTAGTCAGCCTGGCGGTTGTGATTGCGATTATGATGGTGACTTTCGTGCTGCCGCCGTTGATGAATTTGATTACTGCTCTGGGCGGTGAATTGCCGATAACTACCAAGATGTTGCTGGCGGCAGTGGACTATGCTAATAAATACGGCCTGTATACCCTGGTTGGCTTGTTTGGCATAGGTCTGGTTGTTTATTTAGCCACGCGTACCACCAGGGGGCGTTATTACTGGGACATGTTGCTGCTGAAGTTGCCCATGTTGGGACGTGTGCTCTTGTTGAGTGAACTGGCGCGTGATTGTCGCAACATAGCGCTGCTGTTCAAGGCGGGGCTTCCTTTGCCTGAAATAATGACGCTTACGGGTCAGGCTAGCGGTAATATGGTGGTGACCAGGGCGCTTGGTGGGGTTGAGGGTGACATGATAAGGGGGGAGGGCCTGTCTGGGCCGATGAGAAAGAGACCTGTGTTTTTACCCATGATGGTGGAAATGACCAAGGTAGGCGAAGAGACAGGTGGCCTGGATGGCACGCTGATGACTGTGGCTGAAACGTTTGAGGTCGAGGTTGACAGGCGAGTGCAGGCGTTGCTCAGCATGCTCGAGCCTGCTATGACTATAGCTATGGGAATAGGTGTGGCTTTTATGGCGCTTTCCCTGTTCATGCCTTTGTACGGCAGCCTGGGCAGGATAGGTGGGTGACCATGCGGAAACGCTTTTTCTGTATCCATCGAAGTCAGGCGGGCTTGTCGCTCGTTGAGGTGCTGGTGGCTCTGGG
>VGOF01000149.1 GCA_016875975.1 Chloroflexota bacterium
ACAGTCTTTGCGTCTTCTGCCAGCCAGATGGCTCCCAATCTGCGGCGGTCGGTAAAGGCAAGCTGGCTGCTATCATCGAAGTGGAAGATAACTCTGGCGCGGTCTGGGTCTTTGGGGTTCAGCAGTAAAGCGCCGGTCATTCTGAGATGGATAATCAGCGCCTCGCTGTTCGATAGATGAAAAATGAGATACTTCCCGCGGCGTTCGAGGCTGTTTATCTTCTGTCCTGCCAGCTTTCGGCAGAATTCATCAGGCGCAGGCTGCTTGATTGGCTTGGCATCGCAGACGGTGACGCTGGTGAATGTCCGCCCGACTACGTGCGGAGCCAGTTCCCTTTTAATGGTCTCGACTTCAGGCAGTTCGGGCAATTCACTCCATCTCTGCCCAGTTTTTGCCTTGCTTGATGTCTATTTTGAGGGGGACGCGAAGTTGGAGGGCGTTGGGCATGATTTCGGAGACGAGGTCCTTCATGACGGCGATTTCCTCTGGGGGAACTTCGAAGACAAGCTCGTCGTGAACCTGGAGAAGCATCTTGCTGTTGAGGCCACGGCTTTGCATCTGGCGGTGGAGCCTGACCATGGCTATCTTGATGATGTCGGCAGAAGTGCCCTGCACCGGCATGTTGATTGCCATTCTCTCGGCGGCCTCCTTGACCTGACGGTTCGGTGAGTTGAGTTCAGGGATGTAGCGCCTTCTGCCCATCACCGTCTGGACATAGCCCTGTTCCCTGGCCTGGGCTTTGGTGGTTTCAATATAGTCCTTGACTCTGGGATATTTCTGGAAGTAAGAGGCGATAAATTGCGCAGCTTCCTCGCGGCTGAAATCGGTGGCCTGCTCCAGGCCGTAATCACTCATGCCGTAGATGACGCCGAAGTTTACCGTCTTGGCCACGCGGCGCATGGCGGACGTCACTTTATCCGGCGGCACGTTGAAAACACGTGAGGCGGTGGCGGTGTGGACATCCTCGTCTCTTTTGAAGGTGGCGACAAGCTCCTCGTCCTGGGAGATGTGCGCCAGCACCCTGAGGTCTATTTGCGAGTAATCGGCAGATAGCAAGAACCATCCTGGACGGGCGATGATGGCCTGCCTGATTTTGCCACCAAGCTCGCCCCTGACGGGCAAGTTCTGCATGTTCGGCTCGCTGGAGGAAAGTCTGCCGGTGGTGGTGCCTGTCTGGTTGAAGCTGGTGTGCAGCCTGCCTGTTTTGGGATTTACCAGTGCCGGGAAGGCATCGGCATAGGTGGACTTCAGCTTGGCGAGCTGTCTGTACTGGAGGATGAGCTCGATTGCGGGGTGTGCTCCTCTTAGCTCTTCGAGGGTGGAGGCTTCCGTGGTATAGCCGCTCTTGGTTTTGCGTGGTCGTGGCAGCTTGAGGTCTTCATAGAGGATTCTGGAGAGCTGCTGTGAGGAGTTTATATTGAACTTATAGCCCATGCTGTTGTAGATATCTGCTTCTAACCGGAGCATCTCCTTGCCCAGGCTGTGTGACATCTCACGGAGCAAATCGGAATCCAGTGCCACGCCGGTCCTCTCCATATCCATGAGCACCGGCACCAGCGGCATCTCTATCTCGTTGAAAAGCTGCCATAATCCCTCGCGGTGCAGGTCAGCTTCCAGGATGTCTTTCAGTCGGAGTGTGACATCGGCATCAGCACCGGCATAATCGGCCACCTCTTCTATGGGGACAAGGGACATTGAGATTTGCTTTGGTCCTTTGCCGATGAGGTCAGTGATAGGAGTCATCTCGATGCCCAGCTTGTTGAAGGCCAGTGCTTTCAAGCCCAGCGATTTTTCCCCTAACAGGTAGGCGGCGAGCATGGTATCGAAGGCCAGGTTCTGAAGGTTTATGCCATGTTCGGCCAGCACCGTCATATCGAATTTGCCGTTCTGGGCTATTTTGGCTATTGTGGCGTCTTCGAGCGCGGGTTTGAGCCTGGCAACAACCTGGGGCAATGGCAACTGTGTTATGTGGGTCAGGCTGCGGTGTCCGAGAGGGATGTAGAAGGCTTGTCCCGCGGCAGGAGAAAGGGAAATACCTACCAGTTCTGCTTCCATGGGCTGCTTGCTGGAAGTTTCCACATCTACGGCGAACTCCTTAGCAGCGGACAAACGGGAGACCAGTTCAACAAGGTCTTTTTCGCTGCTGACTATTTGATAGTCGCCTTTAGTCATGGCGTGGATGTGGTCAGGTGCCGGTGCTTCTCCTAGACCTTCTGGGAGACGGGAGAGCAACTGGGCGAAGCCCAACTCACGGAAAAGCTCCACCACGCGCTGTCTATCGTAGGCGCTGAGCTGGCATTCCTTCAGGTTCAGGGTGATAGGCGCATCTGTGGCTATAGAGGCTAATTCCTGGTTCCGCAAGACCTGCTCTTTATGCTCGCGAAGCGAGTTTTGCAGTTTTTCGGGGGCAACCTCGTCTATATGGGCGTAGATTTCTTCCAGGGTGCCGAACCTGTTGAGAAGCTTGGCCGCTGTCTTAGTGCCAATGCCGGCGATGCCCGGAATATTGTCTGAGGGGTCGCCGGTAAGCGCCTTGAGGTGGACGAGCTGCTCGGGGGCTATGCCGTATTTTTCCTGCACTGCATTCCCGTCATAGATAACGGTATCGCTAAAAGTTCTCCGCGGCGACATTACCTTTATATTTGGCGAGACCAGTTGCAAGATGTCGTTATCGCCGGTAACGATGATGGTATCCGCGTCCTGTTCGCTAGCCTGTTTGCTTAAGGTGCCCAGGACGTCATCGGCTTCGTAGCCGTCTATTTCGAAGACAGGCAGATGAAAGGCATCGGCAAGTTCATGTGCCCGCTGTATCTGGCTGATTAACTCCGGGGGCGCCTTGGGGCGTTGCGCTTTGTAGTCCTGGAACTTCTCATGTCTGAAGGTAGGGCCGGGCCTATCGAAAGCGATGGCCCAATGTGTGGGCTTGATTTCGTTGAGTACCTTGAGTATGGTAGAGGCAAAGCCCTGGACGGCGTTGACCATCTCCCCGGTCCTGGTGACGGTCAGTGGGGGCAGAGCGTGGAAGGCACGGTGAACCAGAGCATTTCCATCGAAGAGAAGCAATAAAGGTTTCTGTTGAGCCATAGCTATGAATTGGAGGGTTGCAGGTAGCTTTGATTCATTATATATCAACTTGACAGCGGTTCAGTTTACTCATGGTTGTTTTTGCTTGGTTTTTACTTAAATCTAGAATATGTGGGATCAGCGACAGAACATTTGTACCATGCTGGTAATGGGATCAGTTTGATCCCAAAAACAATATACATTCCAATTAGGAGACCAAGCGCCAGATGTTGCGGTTGCAGCATCTTGTATTTTTTCAAACGGTCCTTTTATACCACGAATAAAAGGTGTACCGACATCAATTACATAAAATTTGTTATCTTGAATGTATAGACATGTAAAATGATAACCTGCATGTAATATACAGGCAGAATTCGTCTTATTAGATTCAAAGTCATTGTAGACCCACCCATTTTGCTTAAGGAAATAAAGTACAAGTGAAGATTGATCCATACAAGCACCTATCTTATTATTGAAAGTTTGTATCGGAGTTCGCGCACCTTGTGGTCGTCTTGTTCTTTCAAAGGCCTCCCATTTTTGGGGGTCGTATGCTATGTTATCAATCATATATTTTGTAATTAATGTGGGTGAATTCAATCTATCAGCGACTTCATCTAAGTTTTTCCATCTATCCGATTGACAGGCGGTTGAGATTGGCTTTGCATTATGATTATCACTTCCACTTTTCTTTCCTCTCTCATATATAGGTCCGTTAGATTCTGTTGTATATAACCATCCTTCTTTAGTCAATTTATCGATTGAAAATTTCTTAAATGAAAAATTATCATCATCAATAAGACCAGCATCGTTAAATTCTCTATCATAGGCAATCCATAGTAATGCTTCTAGTGGCGAGCAATATTTTCTCTTGTCTTTTATCCCTTCATTTAACATCAAATCAAAAGCAGATTTGTTCTCTGTTTTTGCTGCTGCAATAATATCCTCCAACCCTTCCACATCCCTTAACTCTATATTCTGAAAATCAGGCAGTTTCTTCAGTTCTCTTTCCAGTTCCGGATTATTTTTCCCTATCGCAGACATATACTCATCAAACATTTTCTGCGCATGCTTATTCGGTTCTTTTAAGAATTCCTTTTCAGATTCTGTCAAGTTCCTGTCTTCAATACATAACCTGCTTTCCAATGCATACCTGGCAAAATTCTTGTCAGTCAGCCGGGCAACAAATGATATATAATCTCCCACATTAGTATCGATTCCAAATCTGAGCATGTTTGTCAGAGCCTTGTCAGAAACAGTTTTCAAATAACTACAATTCTCGTTGAACTTGGATGAATTTGAAAACATATATGCAACATTCATCTTCTTTGCACTATCACTCGATCTTAGCTTCAAAAGCTCGGTAGCAGAGTCTATTGTAGATTTCTCTTCTGCACTCATCACCCCGTCTTCATCGAATTTTTTTATCTCTTCGACATAAGGTATGCCTTTGTCAATAGCATACTTGGCACTTGGATTTGGTTTCAACGGATCTGTTCCAAGTATTTTCTCTTCTTCTGATGTTAGACCATCTTCATCATGGTCCAATTTCTTCAGACCTTCAAGCTTTGCCTTGCTTATCAGTCCATC
>VGOF01000150.1 GCA_016875975.1 Chloroflexota bacterium
AGCGTTTTCCCCGCCGAGAAACTCAGTGGCCAGGCGCTGAAGCAGCAATACAACGTCAAGAACTACGCCTGCCACGGCTGCCCCATCGGCTGCGGACGCCTGGTCAAGGGATTTAAGAAGAACATCGATGAAGTGGACGGGCCGGAGTTCGAGACCACAGCCGCCTTCGGGCCACTGTGCTGGAACTTCGATTTCGACTCCATCATCATGGCCAATCATTTGTGCAACATGCACGGAATTGACACCATCTCGGCTGGAGTATCCATCGCCTTCGCCATGTATCTCTTTGAGAAAGGAGTGCTGACCGAGAGGAAAGCCGCCATGAAGCTGGAGTGGGGCGATGGCAAGACGCTGGTAAAACTGGTGCAGATGATTATCGACCAGAAAGGCATAGGAGTGCTATTGGGACAGGGTGCCAAGAAGATGGCTGAGGAACTGGGCGTCAACCCCGAAGAAGCCGCCCAGGTCAAAGGATTGGAAATCCCCATGCACGATGGCCGTGCCTTTATTGGCCAGTCAGTGTCCTATGCCACCAGCCCGCGCGGTGCCTGCCACCAGAGGGGTGACTATTATGCCCTCGAACTGGGAGGCTTTGTACCCGAAATAGGCATCATGGCCGGTGAAAGAGCACAATCCATTGGCAAGGGTGAACCGGCAGCAAAATATCAAGCTCTCAAAGACCTGTTCGATACCTTGTTGCTGTGCAAGATGTCCCCCGCCACGCTGACACAGATGGCCGAAGCTCTAAACGCCATCACCGGCTGGAGCTTCTCGCCAATAGACCTCTACACTTGCGGCGAGCGGTCACTGAATATAAAGAGAGCCATCAACAACAAGCTGGGAATGACCAGAAAGGACGATAGGATGCCCGGTATCGCAGCCAGGGCACTCGCCGAAGGCAGCAGCATGGGCGTCACCCCTGACATGGATACCATGCTAAAAGAATACTATGCCTACATGAAGTGGGACTGGAACACAGGCAAACCAACAAAAGACAGGCTCATCGAGCTGGGCCTGCGAGATGTGGCTAAAGACCTGTGGAGCTAGGATGGACACTGCATGAACAGTAAGGCTTTCGCCGTCCCCCGGCAAATGTGGTACGCCGAGGATGAGCTACTGCTCCACTTCCCCGAATCCTGGGAAGTGGTACCCTGTTTGATGCAGGGACACAACACCCCACCATTGACGAGTGACCACATCAGGGCCGCCTTCAATCAACCCACTGGCAGCCCCAGACTCGGGGAATTAGCCAAAGGCAAAAACAAAGTGGTTATACTCTTCGATGATGTCTCCCGCTCCACCAGAACCTCACAATTCATACCCCACATCCTGCAAGAACTGAAAGCCGCCGACATACCAGACTCAGCCATCAGGTTCATCTGCGCTTCAGGAGCACACGGAGCACTCAGCTACCTGGATTTCCACAAAAAACTGGGCGCAGAGGTAATGCACAAATTCCCCGTGTACAACCACAACCCCTACGAGAACTGCAGCTACGTGGGACAAACATCCCAGGGCACCAAGCTTTATGTCAACTCTGAGGTAATGAGTTGCGACCTCAAAATCGGCATCGGTTCTATGGCTCCTCATCCCCAGAGCGGCTTCAGCGGCGGCGGTAAAATAATCCTCCCGGGCGTATCTGGCATGGATTCTATCGATGCTTATCACCGTCTAGAAATAGAGGCCAGGGAAACAGGCAGAGGAAACATTGTGGGGCCAGGCAACTATACCGAAAACCCGCTGGTCAAGGATTTCAATGAGTCCGCCAGAATGGCAAGCCTGGACTTCAAAATAGATGCCATCTTCAACGGCAAAGGGCAAGCCTGTGCTTTATTCGTTGGCGAGCCTCAGACCGAATATTTCAAGGCAGTTGAATTTGCAGCTTCCCACTATGCCACCAGGCCAGTTCCGGACACTGACATAGCCGTGGTCAACACCTACAGCAAGGGAAACGAAGCCATCATCGGCCTTATTATGGGCATTATGATGCTAACTGAGAAAGGCGGCGACCTGGTGCTCATCATGGACTGCCCTGCTGGCCAGGTAGTACACTACCTACTGTCCAGTTTTGGGCAAGTAGCCAAGGGGAGGCTGTTCAGCGCCGTGAACTTTCAGCTCCCCTGGATAAAGAGGATGATTGTGCTATCGCCGCAATCTGAGAAGTCCATGGCCGATTGGTTAGCCATCCCTGGCACCGTCTGGGCTAAGACCTGGCCAGAAGTCCTGGAAACCCTCAAGCAGGACTATCCTCACGGCGCTAAGGTCGCCATAGTACCCGATGGCACCATCCAGTACCTGTCAGACATGGGAGCTAGTATAATGTCCAAGAAGTTCCTTGAATGATGCGAGGCCACCCAAGTCAATTGTGAGAGGCGCGAAGCCCCACTGTCATCGCGAGGGGCGAAGCCCCATTGTCATGGCGAGGAGTCCCGATTGTATCGGGGCGACGCGGCCATCCCAGCCTCGGCAGATGTCCTAACCATGCTGGGATTGCTTCGCTTCGCTCGCAATGACAGAATAAGAGCTCGCAATGACCTGAGACGAGACACCTAAAAATGACCACAAAAACGGCACAGCTTGTAGAGCAGTTCAAAGCATCGGTTAGCCTGACCGGTGCTATCCTCTACCAGGCCAAAGACACGCAGGATGCCAGGGAATACATCCTGAAACTGGCACAGGAACGCAATATCAAGAACGCAGTCGAAACAAAATCAAACCTAGCTTCCAACATGGAGCTGGCAAAGCATCTGGAAAAGAGCGGCATCAGCATAACCGAGACCTCCCCCGATTCTGCAATAGCAATAGACGTAGACAAACATGCCCTGCGGGATAAATATATCAACGCAGACCTGGGCATCTCTGAAGCAGATATCGCCATAGCCGAAACCGGCACTCTGGTGTTAATCGGCAACGACGGGAGTACCCGCCTCGGCGCCGTGTTACCACGGATACATCTGACATTGCTTGACACCCGAAATCTGGTCGAAACCCTGGACGATGCCACTGCCAGAGTCAAATCTCTGCCACAGAAAAAGACTAAAGGCAAAATGCCAGCCTATATTACCTACCTGACTGGCAGGAACACCACCGCCGACATACCTGGCGCCATCTTCGCCAGGGCGCAGGGGCCCGCCGAAGAACACATCGTATTGGTGATTTATCAATGAAACAATTATGTTCCCCTCACGCTATACAAGCCCTTCCCTATCATTTCGCACAGGTATGTCCCTGTTACCCCGAACAACCACTTCCTTGTTACCCTGAACAACCACTTCCCCGTCACCCTGAGCGAATGCGAAGGGTCTCAAGATTCTTCGCTACGCTCAGAATGACAGTAAGGCTCAGAATGACAGTAAGAATGAGGTTGCCCTGGGGAGGTACACCATGAGCCGCACCATGAGAACGCGCGTCCGCAAGGCGTTATCAGACCAGCACCTGCAGACAGCTATGGCACGGCTAATGCCGCTCTTCAAACTGGGCCGCCAGTTGGGTATGACCGGCATTGACTTCAAGGCATTGCAGCAGGAACTGCACCAGGTCAAAGAGAAAGCAATCGCCAACTTGCCGCAGCTAATCGCTCAATTCAAGCAAAACGCCACCAGAGCCGGCGCCATCGTCTTCGATGCCAGAGACGCCGGCACTGCTAATAACTACATACTCAAGCTGGCGCAAGAGCACGGTGTCAAGCGCATCGTCAAATCTAAGTCCATGCTGGGCGAGGAAATCGGCATCAGAGAGCACCTGGAACATGTTGGCATCGAGACCACCGAGACCGATATCGGCGAGTGGATTGTGCAGTTGGGCAAAGAAACGCCGTCACACATCTCGGGCCCCGCCATACACAAGACTATCGAGCAGGTGGCAGAGCTATTCTCCAGAGCAACAGGCAAACAGCTCAGCACCGACCCCCAGCTATTGCTGGATACGGCCAGAGAAACACTGAGGCGGTACTATATCGAGGCCCAAATGGGCATCTCCGGCGCCAACGCAGCCATTGCCGAAACCGGGACGCTGGTCATAGTAACCAACGAGGGCAACGGCCTGATGTGCACCACCCTACCACCGATTCATGTGGCCATCGTCGGCTACGAGAAGCTGCTCTCCAGCATGGAAGACGTGAACGCCTTGCTCAGGTTGCTCAGCAGGAGCACCGTCGGCTCCAAGATGCCCATCTATGTCTCCTATATCACCGGCCCCAGCACCACTGCTACCAGTCCAGGGACAATCAGTCTCTCAGCGCAAGGCCCCAGCGAGCTTCACATCGTCCTGGTAGACAACGGCCGCAGCCAGATGATGGAATCGGCCGAGTTCAGGGAAGCGCTGTACTGCGTCCGCTGCGGCGCCTGCCTCAACGTCTGCCCCGTCTTTGCCTCCCTGGCTGGCCAGACCTATGGCCACATATACCAGGGCGGAATCGGCGCCGTGCTCACCGCCTTCCACCACGGGCTGGACAAGGCAGCCGACCCCAGCAGCCTGTGCATGGGCTGTATGGCTTGCAGAGATGTCTGCCCCGCCGGCGTAAACATCCCCAGATTAGTTCTGAATCTGAGGGCCAGGCTAGCAGAAGAAAAGGGCT
>VGOF01000151.1 GCA_016875975.1 Chloroflexota bacterium
GACGGTATGTGCCAGTTTGCAGTCTCGGTGTAGACAACCAGAGACAGATGCAAGTTTCAAGTTACAAGATGCAGGATGCAAGATGCAAGAAGGCAACAGGCGTGAGGCAAAAGTAAGATGCAAGTTTCAAGTTACAAGATGCAAGACAAAAACCCGAAACCTGCAACGCTTGGCATTACGGGGAGCCCCGATGCAATCGGGGCGAAGAATCCAGACCATTCCCCTTCACTCCGTCCAGGGTCAGGGTGACAGGTGCGGGAGAGGATTGCCACGTCGCCCCAACGGGTCGGGACTTCTAGCGATGACAATAAGATAAGCCCACTTGCAACCTGCAACTTGCGGCTAGTGGCGAGCGACGAGGCCC
The DNA here is from genome assembly GCA_016875975.1 of Chloroflexota bacterium. GTDB lineage: Bacteria > Chloroflexota > Dehalococcoidia > GIF9 > UBA5629 > VGOF01. The sequence goes on from VGOF01000151.1 coordinate 365, forward strand.
AAGCGACTATCGACTGGAAGCTGTTGCCTGTTGCCTGTTGCCTATTCTCCTTGACACCATCTGGCTGGTCACGTACTATGAGCCACGTTCACCGAGCACTACTTGAGCAGGGGGGAAAACATGGCTGAAGACTATAGGACTAAGAGCTTCTGGCTGAGACACTCGGGCGATTACAAGGAAAGCCCGCCTCTAGCCGGTGACCTGAAATGCGATGTGGTCATCGTGGGCGGGGGCTTTTGCGGGATAGCTACCGCTTACTACCTGAAGAAACGGGAACCTTCACTGAATGTGGCCGTGCTGGAAAGCGAGGTGGTGGGCTTCGGTGCCTCTGGACGCAACGCCGGCTTCGCCATGACCACCTTCGGCCTGATGATGTCCATCACCAAGGCACTATTCGGTGCGGAGAAGACCCGACAATCACACCAGTACATGGAGCGCGCCGTTGACCTGGTGGGCGAGCTGGTGGCTGAACACAAGCTGGACTGCGACTACGAGCGCACTGGCTTCCTGCGCGCCGCCACCACCCCTGCCTATATCAAGCGCATCCAGAACGAGGTGAAACTGGTTAAGTCGCTGGGTTTGGAAGGCGTTGACTGGCTCGATGCCCATGCCACCCGCGCCCGGGTGAATTCGGAACTCTACCTTGGCGCCTGGTGGGAGCCGCGTTGTGCACTGGTTAATCCCGCCAAGCTGGCACGCGAGATGAAACGCGTGGTCACCAAGCTCGGCGCTGAAGTCTATGAGCGCACCCCCGTAAGCGAGATAAAACGCAATGCCAAAGCTTTCAAGGTGAAGACGCCCCAGGGCACAGTGACCGCTGATAAACTCGTCTTAGCTACCAATGCCTACTCGCTGCAAATCCCGCAACTGCGCCGCAAGCAGATGCCGGTATGGACCTACATCGTCCTCACCGAACCGCTCAGCCCTGAACGCCTGAAGCCTATCGGCTGGAAAGGACGCGAGGGCGTCGAAGACTACCGCAACCTGGTGCATTACTACCGGCTGACGCCTGATAACCGGCTGCTCATGGGCGGCAGAGACGTGAATCTCAGCTATGGCGATAACATGGACAAGGACTACAACGAGCGCATCTTCGCCGAATTAGAAAGAGACATCATCGAGCTATTCCCCTCCCTGAAGGGCATCAAGATTGTCGATAAGTGGGGCGGGCCCGTTTCTGTGCCCCTGGACATGGTGCCAGCTCTGGGTTACCTGGGCGATAAGCGCGCCGTGTACAGCCTGGGCTGCATGGGCCACGGCGTCTCCCTGGCGCACTTGAACGGCGAGGTGCTGGCCGATTTGCTGCTGGAAAACAAGACCCAGTGGACAGAATGCTTCCCCGTAGGACGAAGCACCTTCCCCTGGCCGCCTGAGCCTATCCGCTATGTGGTCAGCCAGGCAATCCTGGGCTATCTGCACGCCGAAGACGCCTGGCTAGAACGCAAAGGCCTGGGCACGCCAAAGGTATAAAGATGCCAGTCGGCAGTGCAAAATCATACGAGGAGGCAAGATTATGGTCGACGTAAAACAGATTAATGCCGGGCTCAGCCAATACATACGCCCGCAGACCTTCCCATTGGCAATCCGCATGTGCGCCTCGGAAGGAGAGCTTCCTGAGAAAGTGAGAATTCCTGAGCGAGACTTGAACCTGAATATTTCATTGTGCCACGCAATTACCATGGCGCGACGCTACGGCTGGACTATGGCGGTTGATAAATACCAAAGCTGTTACGGTGCAGGCATCAGCATGGGTTTCTTGCCTTTGTTACCAGACGTTGCTGACGGGAGCTACCAGGCATCTCTGGGGTTATGGGGAATGACCAAAGAACAGGCAGCCGCCGCCATTGAAAACACGCCCAAATTTGAATATGGAACATATAAGTACGCGCTCATGGCTCCGCTAGACCGGGCTACCTTTGAGCCTCATCTTGTCCTGGTCTATGGCAACCCAGCCCAGATATGGCTACTGCTCTCTGGCTACCTCTTCGGTACCGGCAAGAGCAGCCTTGACGCCAAGCTATCGCAAGGGGCCGGATGCACCACTTACATCACTCGAGCAATGCAGACAGATGAGGCTCAATTTGCCATCATAGGCACTGGCGAGCGAGTTGTCCCCCACGCCCAGGACCATGAGTGCGCCTTTTCTATACCAGTGAGCAAGATAGAGAACACAGTGCAAGGTCTGGAGCTTGCCCACAAAACCGGTGCCTTCAGATATCCAGTCCCCTCCTCTCTTAGATACAACAGTCAGCATCCACCTGGATACGACAAGATGCGAAGCCATCTGCTAGGAGAGGATGGATAGAGCGGGACTCGTCGCTCGTCGCTTGGTGCTAGTCGCTCGGAACTCGTCACCAACTGTCATTGCGAGACCCGACGCAGTCGGGGCGAAGCAATCTCACTGTCATTCTTGAACGCAGTGAAGAATCCCATCCCTACCCCGTCGTGCGAATCCCGCTCCAGTCGATACGCAATCAAGGCGTGACGGCCCTGCTCTAGTCTTCCTCTCCCTTGACGGGAGAGGACTGGGTGAGGGTGGCCCAAGTCGTCATCGCGAGTTCATCGTGATTGTTACTTCCAGACAACCTCGGCCAGAGTGAGTGTGAATCCCCAGCCACTATCAATGATAGGCAGCCCACTCCGAATATAAGCGCTTTTCCCCCTGGAGCACAAAGAGCCTGATAGACAGCAGGACTCACTCTTAATCTATCCCTTACCCTGTCCTAATGATTGGGTACACCTCAACGGTCTTCTATCCCATAGCCCTGCTGAATCTTATTCTTGGCATTTTACTGATCACCTTTCTTGTTTGGGAATGGTTAACCCAGAGAAAAAGCCTTAAGTGACAAGCCCACGGTACCCAGCAGGAAGTAACGCAATAGTAGAACGCCACCTCATTGAACAAAATAGCGCGCTGTTCAGGTCTGCACCAATCCGGCAGTGACATAAGCACCTCCGACGCTTCTGTAAAGAATGAACACCTCACGTTCTCTACATCTAGATGGTGAACTTGACAAATATGCGGGGGGGGAATAGATTGGAGATAAGATATTTGTAGCTAGTCTAGACTGGTAGAGGCGTTGGTCGGTTTGGGGGTGACATGATGAAATCAGATGGGGGGCACCGTAATCTCCGTTTTACGGAGGTTGCCGGTGCCTTTTTGCATAGAAAGGAAGGCGAATTATGTCAGCCGAATCAGAAGCACCAAAATACCCGATATTGGATGATATCGAAGTGCCCGAGAAGGTGATCGAGAACTGGCAGATCACCGTTGATCTTCTGTCGAAGATTGCCAATACGCCGGCGGCGCTGATTATGCGTGTCCATAGTGACGAAATCGAGGTCTTTGTCAGCAGCCATAGCTCGGGCAATGTCTACCATCATGGGGAAAAGGCACCGCTCGATTCCGGTCTCTACTGCGAAACAGTTATGGACACACAGCACGAGCTTCTGGTACAAAATGCCTTGAAAGATCCCCTATGGGACAAGAACCCGAATATTGCACTGGGGATGATTTCCTATTGCGGACTGCCACTGAATTGGCCCGGAGGCAAGATTTTCGGCACAATCTGCATCCTCGATAATAAGGAAAACGCCTATTCGCCGTTGATTCGTGATTTGATGGAGCGGTTTCGCGATAACGTCCAATTCAGTCTCGAAGCTATCTATAATTCCTATGTGGAGAAGGAAAAGGCGAAAGAAGATTTACGCGAAAGTCAAAAACAGGTGCGCTACAAACTTGATGCAATCCTGTCCTCTGAGGCAGATACTAGCGCATTGGAACTTTCTGATGTTATCGACAGTGAGAAGATTCAGAAGTTGATGGATCAATTCTACCAGCTTACCAACATTGGCATTGGAATCATTGACCTTCATGGCAGGGTATTGGTTGGAACAGGCTGGCAGGAAATATGCACAAAATTCCATCGGATCAACCCGGAAACTTGCCGCTTGTGTATAGAAAGCGACCTCGAGCTCACCCGCGACGTGCCGGTCGGCACTTTCAAACAATACCGTTGCAAGAACAACATGTGGGATATAGCTTCCCCTATCAAGGTGGGCGACACGCTTTTGGGCAATATTTTCCTGGGACAGTTTCTTTTTAACGACGAAGCAGTGGACTATGAAACCTTCCGTCAACAAG
>VGOF01000152.1 GCA_016875975.1 Chloroflexota bacterium
CCCTAACAGGCATATCAGGTCGGTGGGCTTGAGGTTTGGATGATTCAATAGATTGATGAACATGGTTGGCGTGCCGGCGAGCATGGTAGGGTTGACATCCCGGATAGTCTGAAGGATAACATCGACGTTGCGCGGGTCTGCAATCAGCAGCATGGTCATGTGTATTGTTACTGCCATGGCGCAGCAGAAATAAGCCCCCATCGTATGGAACAGAGGCAGAGTAACTAACATTACAGCTTCCCAATCGGCGCCTCTACCCTCAAACCATGCCTTCAGCTGCATGCCGGTAATGGTATATGACTGATGACTACCTACCACACCTTTGGGCGTGCCCGTTGTGCCGCCGCTGAACATGATAGCGGCCGGGTCCTGCGGGCTTATTTTCACATCAGGGCGCTTTGCCCCTGCATATTTCTTCATCAGGTCGCTGAGCCATACATCGCCGTCTTTAAGCTGCATGGCTTTCGGTGCATTCAGGTCTTTTCCTATAGTGTATTCGTCGAACTCGGTGACGATAAGCTGGCGCAGCTTAGTGCTGGATTTCAGGCCATCCAGCAGCGGGTACCACACATTCACGGCGAAGGCTATCTCAGCCCCAACATCGTTCAGGGCATGTGCATGTTCGGTTGGTGTATAAAGAGGATTCAATGGCACCACTATGGCGCCTGCCTTCCAGATAGCATAATAGGTGATGAAAGTCTGGGGTATATTGATATAGAGCACTGCCACACGGTCGCCTTTCTTCACCCCGTTTGCCACCAGCGCAGCAGCTAGCTGGTCGCTCAGCTCACTCACTGTTTTCCAGGAAAGTCGCTTATGCTGGTAAATGAGCATAGGATGGTCGGGGTTTAGCTTCACCACTTCATCCAGTAGGTCGAATGTCCTTAGCTGGGGATAGGGTTCCAGGGTGTGTGGGACGCCTGGGTCGTAGTGCTTGAACCAGGGGTAATCTGCCATATCGGCCTCCTCTTTATTCTCTTGACCTGTGGGATATCCGCCAGGAATGCTAGCAGTTTACCAATGCGATAAGGGGTTGGCAAGTCAAGGCAAAGCTATTTTGACATCTCACGGCATGCAATACTATCATTGTCTTTATCCCAAGCACTGACTTAATCTGGTCAGGGAATTTATGTAACCATGGGAATCAAGCTATTTAAAGAGCCGAAACTGGAGAACCCGGTGATGATTGCCGGCTGGCCGGGAATTGGGAACATCGGGCTGGTTGCTGTTGACCATCTCAGGACTATGGTGAGTGCCGAAGAGTTCGGCGAGATAGAGCCCTGGGAGTTCTTCTATCCCCGTAAAGTGTTCATCAGAAATGGTGAGCTACTGGGCCTGGAATTCCCCATTAACAAATTCTATTTCAAGCAGACGGGGAATCGTGACCTTATATTTTTCATTGGGGAGGAACAGCCTGCCGAGGGTGGCAGTGCCTACGCAGAAGGGGCTAAGGCATACCGCATGGCAAACATGGTGCTGGACGTGGCTACCCAGTTCGGCTGCCGTAGAGTGTATACCTCCGGCGCGGCAGTAGCTCCCATCCATCACACCATGAAATCACGTGTCTGGGCAGTTCCCAACAGCGAAGACCTGGTGTCAGAGGTCAGAAGCTACCAAAATACAGTGCTGATGTCAGACATTGAAGGCAGGGGTGGACAGGGCCATATCACCGGCTTGAATGGGCTGTTGTTGGGTGTAGCTAAGCGACGGGGGCTTGAAGCTGTTTGTGTTATGGGTGAGATACCTGTCTATCTCCATGGGTTTCCCTTTGTTTATCCTAAAGCATCAAAATCGGTGTTGGAAGTGCTCTGTAGCGTCCTTGGGCTGGAGCCTGAGCTGCAAAGCATCGACGAGTTTGCACGACAGCAAGAACGGGAGATTGAGAACCTGTATCAGAAGCTGCCCGAGGAAATAAAAGGGCAACTGGAGAAGCTGAAACACGTGACCTACACCAGACAGGCCGAACCGGGTATTATTACCGAAGAAGACAAGAAAAAGATACTGGAAGACATAGACAAGATGTTCAAGAAGCAACCACCCAAGGAAGGCTGATTTTGGCTAATAAGCAAACGGTCAAGATACTGAAAGAGCCTGCCCTGCAAAGCTCCTCGTTGGTGGTAGGATGGAGTGAAGATGCTGGCAAGTTGGGAGGGGAGGTCATTGGCTACCTGAAGCGGAAGCTGGGAGCCGAGGAGTTCGCCGAGATCGAGTTGGAGTGTTTTTTCCCGCTGGGAGGAGTAGGCGTAGAAGACGATGTAGCCCAATACCCTGAGAGCAAGTTCTACTGCTGCAGCGATAAGAATTTGGTGCTGCTTGGCAGCACCCCGCCGCGATTCGACTGGTACCAGTTCCTCACCTCAGTGCTGGACGTGGCTCAGAATCTCTGCCACGTCAAAGAGGTCTATACCATAGGCGGCATGATATCACCCGGCGCTCATACCACTCCCAGGCTTATTATGCCTATAGTTAGTTCCAAAGAGATGAAGATGTCGCTGAACGAGTTCGGCGTGAACGTGGACATGGACTATGAAACGCCACCAGGCCAAAGGCCGACCTTAAGCTCCTACCTGCTCTGGGCCGCCAAGGGCAGAGGAATACCCGGCGCCAGCCTCTGGGTGCCAGTGCCTTTCTATCTGGTGTCATCGGAAGACCCGCGTGCCTGGAAGCGGGTTATCGAATTCCTGGACAACAGGCTGGGCTTGGGGATTGACTACGGCGATTTGAATAATGAGATAGCTGAACAGAACAAGAAGATAGCCCAGCTCACCGGACAGGTGCCAGAACTCGGCAGCTACATCCAAAAGCTGGAGACCAACCTGGCATTGTCTAGCGAAGAAGGCGAGAAACTTGCTAAGGAAGTCGAAGACTTCCTCAAGAAGCGAGAGTAACTTCTGACCTTTGGCTTGTCATCAGGTATAGAGCATCTCATATACTTCTGCCTATTGCCTCTGCTATTGGCTTGAGCTCCTTCATCAGCCTGGAGAAGTCAGAGGGCGTCAGAGATTGCAGGCCGTCCACCAGTGCCTCTTTAGGATTGGGGTGGACTTCGATGAGCAGTCCGTCGGCACCAGCAGCGATAGCCGCTTTGGCCAGCGACGGCACCAGCGAATAATGCCCGGCAGCATGGCTTGGGTCAACAACAACTGGCAGATGGCTGGACCTTTTCAGCACTGCTATGGAGCCTATGTCCATGGAAAAGCGCGTGCTGTCTTCGAAAGTCCTGATGCCCCGCTCGCAGAGGATAATATTTTCGTTGCCTCCTGCCAGCAGATAGTCCGCTGCTGTCAGCCATTCGGTGATGGTGGCGGATAGTCCACGTTTCAGCAGTACCGGGCATTTGGTCTTCCCAATCTCGGTAAGCAAGGCATAGTTTTGCATGTTTCTGGCTCCTATCTGCAGGATGTCAGCATATTTGGTCACCTTGCTAACTTCGTGGGGGTCAACCACCTCGGTGACCACGGGCAGGTCAAATTGTCGCTTCGTCTGTCGCAACAGCACCAGCCCCTCCTCCTCCAGTCCCTGGAAACTGAAAGGCGAAGTCCGTGGCTTATATGCACCACCGCGAAGGATACATGCCCCAGCTTCTTTCACCACCATGGCTGCAGCCATAAGCTGCTTCTCGCCTTCAATGGCACAGGGGCCAGCCATTACCGCAATGCGCTTGCCGCCAATCTCAACTCCATTGACTGCAACCTTTGTATCTTCGCCCTTGAACTCGCGCGCCGCTAGCTTATAGGGCTTCATAATTCTGGTCACGCTTTCTACTCCCGGGAGCACAGCGAAGATGTCCGTATCCAACTGGCCGGTGTTTGGGCCCAGTATGGCGATTACCGTCTTGTTAGTGCCCAGATTTAGTTGCACACCAAAGCCCAAAGATTTGGCCCTCTGCACCACGCCCTCTACTTCTTCGTCGGGTGAGCCTGTCCGCATTTCTACTATCATGACTGGTTCTCCTTCGCCGTCTGTGTTGTAATCAAAAACAAGAAAGCCTCCCGGGCTGGGGAGGCTTCTCTAAACTTCGGTTGCTGGCTGATTCTTAGGTCAATACTCTCCCAGACCCGTGCGGAGGCGTGCCAAACCAAAAGAAGAAGCAATAAGCACAAGCCTGGTTACGCATTTTGACCTTCACTGCACGAGATGGTAACAAAAACCCATACCCCATGTCAAACATACTCATTCCCCCATTGGCTGCGGCAATCTCTACTTCAAGGCATGCCGGATATTGTCCAATGACTTTATACCTGCTGCTATGATAAGAAGTCAGACGTCCTGACCTATCCTCTTCTGCACCGCACTCCAGGACTTGGTAATAAGGAAACTCTCTTCCATATTGCCGAGCATCTTCAGAAATTTATTCATTGGCGCAGCAAACGACAACGTGCCAGCAGGGACAAAGGGGCGCGCCGAGACATCAAACATCCCCAAAATAGCCCGTGGACGCTCTGCATCCCGTTCAAGATAAGGATA
>VGOF01000153.1 GCA_016875975.1 Chloroflexota bacterium
CTGTACACAGTGGGAGTCTTCGATTTCGTAGCCAGCGTAACCGCTCCCGTGGTCAGCGGGCTTCTGGGACTGCCCAAAGAGACGGTAGTGGCGCTGGCCATCGGCTTTGTGCGCAAGGACGTGGCAGTGGGCATGTTGGCCCCGCTGGGGCTGACTCCTCAGCAACTGGTGATAAGCAGCACCGTGCTGGCCATGCTCTTTCCCTGTGTGGCCACCTTTGCCATACTGGCACGTGAGCTAGGCTGGAAAGACATGCTCAAAGCCAGCGGCATCATGATGATTGCAGCGCTGGTGGCAGGCAGCTTGCAAAACCTCATATTGCAGCGCTAGTGACTCTCACGCCAGATGGTGGGTTTCACCCACTCTACTAAATTCTGGGGCCCTTGTGAGGAGAGGCATCCAAAAAACATGTAGGGGCGTACCTTTAGGTGCGCCCACGGGCGGGCGGGTTTGAAAACCCGCCTCTACGTAAGTCACATCATCTCTTGGAGTTCTTGGACAGCCTGTCCTTGCGATGACAAAAAGAAACAGCCGTTACCAGCCCGGGAGCATAGCCAAAGCTGGCTCACAACAAATAGTGAAGATACCCTTATAGCCCCTGCTGCTTATACTTCAGGGCCAGATTGTAGTTAAATTTAGCACCCTCCACGATGTAGGCTATATGCTCATCTGATACCTGCCCTTTCACCCGGGCAGGCACGCCCATAGCCATAGACCTCTCCGTCACCTTGGTCCCTGGAGCTACTAACGCTCCCGAACCGATAACGCAGAAATCGCCTATTTCTACATCATCGAGGATGGTAGCGTTGTTTCCGATGAGGACATTGTTGCCTATCTTACGGCAGTGGATGACAGCCCCGTGCCCCACGATAACATTATCGCCGATACTGACCTCCAGGGGGCTATGGATGACGCAGTTATCCTCGACGCTGGTATAGCTTCCGATGGTTATCTTAGCCAGGTCGCCCCTGATGACTGCACCGGGCCAGATGTTGGCTTTCTCGCCGATCTCCACATCACCAATGATGGTAGCAGCCGGGCTGATGTAGGCAGACTCCGCAATTCTGGGGCTCTTGCCATCGAATTGAACGATCATACTTCGTCGAGTTAGCGCCACCAGTAGGGATAAGGATAGTAGTAAGGGTAATAATACGGATAGTAATAGGGTTGTGAAGGCTGCTTCGGACATTCAGGACAGACAGGACACGGAGGAGCCAGTTTCTTGCCATCCTCCAAGCCCTTGGAATAGCCCTCCTGGAATCCCGCAGCTTTACCCTCCTGATATCCCGCTTGTTTGCCCATTTCCCAGCCTTCCATCCTACCTTTATCGAACCACTCCTGGCATTTTGGGGGCATTGTCCCACGCGGGTAACAACCCGAAGCCAGAGATAACAGGAGTGCAAGGAGAACGATGGAAGACACAACCAGTAGAATGCGACTGCTCTTTTTCATTTCATCCTCCTTATCCCAATTCTTATCTGCAATGATACCACGAGTCCGCTGAAAAACGCAGCGTCATTGCCCTTCTGTCATTGCGAGTCCCGATTGTATCGGGATGACGAAGCAATCCCGTTGCCTATCCTCAACTATGAGGCCGCCACGCCTTCGACCCGCAATGACATTTCACTCTCATATCCAGGCCCTCAGCCGTTTGAAGGCGGCGAGTTTCTCGGTATCACCAATCCTGGCCCTCTCCAGCGCCTGATGAAGTATCTCAATGCTCTTATCGTAGCTATTCCTGTCCACCGGGTAGGGAATCCCGTCTTTGCCTCCGTGGGCGAAGCTGTAACGGGCGGGGTCGCGCAGGCTCACTGGCACCTCATATACCAGCTCTGAAATCAGGCTCAAGGCGCGCAGCGTCTTGGCGCCAACGCCCTCCAAGCCCAGTAAAGTCTCGAAGTTCTGCGGCTGCCGCTCATAGGTGATGAGCAGCGTCTTGCTTAAGCGGTCAGGGTGTATGTCTTCCAGCAGCAGGCTATGGCGCGCTGGCAGAGTAAGTGACTTCAGTTTCTTGAGTTCGTTGAGGAGCTTTTCCGGTTTCTGCTGGTTGGCAACCTGGATGATGGTGTCACGGGCTGGCGTGCTCTCAACTGCTACCAGGTTCAGCGTTTTAGCTGCGGCTTCAGTGCAAATAGCCGAGTGAGGCTCGCAGACAAAGTCGGTCACCTTCTCGCCCAGCCAGTGATAGCGGCGGGCATAGCGGTTGTCTTCGTTCATGCCCTGCTGCACCACCGACCAGGCTCCGTCTTTGGTGCAGACAAAAACGTGGTGGTAGAGCTGGTAGCCGTCCTGAACGGCAGAACTGTCCACCTTGGCTGACATGCGGCTGGCATAGACTAATTTTGATGGGTCGGCATTGAGCTTGTCGCCAAAGCTCTCAATTTCAGATGGCGTCTTGCGCGAGGTCTTGCCCTTGCCGCCAGCCACGAACAGGCCAAGTTCATTTTCCAGCCCTTTGACGCCCTCCTTGAGGGCGCCGCAGACGGTGGTGGTGACGCCGCTGGAGTGCCAGTCATAGCCCAGCACGCAGCCGAAAGCCTGGAACCAATAGGGGTCAGAAAGGCGGTGCAGCATCTCAACCGGGCCGAATTCAGCGGTGATGGCGATGGTTATCTCACGCGCCAGCTTGGTCATACGGTCAAAAAGCCACCGCGGCGCCTTGCCATAATGCAGTGGCAGGTTGGCGACCCCAGTCCGTTGTGCTGAGTTGGTCACCTTGGGTAAGACAGACATCACGATACCGGCATGCAACATATTTAAACTGACGCTTAAGATCCGTTAGGTCTCATCTATCGTCGATTCTCGAGAAGCAGGAGTACTATTAGACCAACCGGGATACCAAATGGACACAGCAATAGCCACAATACGTGAAAAAGGCTTCTTCCTTTCCGTCTAAGATACCAAAGACAGATGGGGATCATGACTGCCAAGTACAGGAAATATGCAAGTAAGCTGGCACCCGGTATATGTAAACATATGGAGGCCGCCGCAGCGACGACATCATTAACCAGGAAGAGTGTCCAGTTAAGGTGTCGCTCGGACCAACTTAATCTTGTCGCCCGCTCTGATGGTATCTGATGGTGTGAATTGCAGTATACCATACCGTCCAGCGCGTAGCCGCACTTGCTGCATACGCGTTTCGAGCAGTAATAGCATGTGCCAATACTCACAGCATCTCGGTGCTCATCGCATGTCTGCAACGCCAGGTTCGTCGGCATGCCACCAGCATTTAGCTGGTTCCTTACTTCATCGGGGTTATCGGGCGAGGCAGCGATTGAGGATGGCGTTGACTCTGCAGCGGGATGTATTTCCTTCAGGTCCGATACGATTTGCTCGTCAGATAGCCCAAAAGAGGATGATGGATCTTGGAGAAATGCATGATGAGACGCATCTCGCTTATGGGCGTCCGGGTAGAGAAACTCTGCCCGAGAGCACTCATAGCCACAAGCACGACATCTGTAAGTCGACTTGCAGAGTTGAACCTTAGCGAATTCTCTCCGCACCCTTTGCATTCATACAGTCCTTTCTTTTCGCTCATGGCAAGGTACCTCCGCTGACAACGTATGTCAAGGGAAAATCTATCGTGAAACAGGTCTTCGCATGCTTAATTGCGCCACTTCTGGCTGCCTATGAGGTCAGCAGCGCTTCCCGTTACTGTGGCTGGCAATGCCAGCACAACAACTCGTTTCGCAAAATCGGCTAACGGAATACCCATGTTAGCCCCAAATATCAAAAGCATGAGAGCACTGAACAAAAGAGCAGACGAATAGTGTATCGTTGTCCTTTCTGGTATATATCCCCACAATAACCTGATTCGTCTATTGCCTAACTTTCTAATACCCAGAGTATAAGATATCAGGTACGAAGAAAGCACGCTTATGAGGACTACGAAAACTACATGAATTACATTGATTCGGTCACCTATCTCAAGTATGCCACCTTCCACGCTGAATGACATGGCTCCAACCATTGAGCCCGTAAATATCTGGAAGATGTCCCTCTTATCTAGTCTTTCGTATTGATTCTCCATGGCACCGCTATAAAAGGCGTAAGCCCCGATATTTTTGGTCAACAGCAAAAACAAAATTTCATATATCCCTCACCCTCACCCTGTCCCAATGATTGGGTACACCTCATTCAGAAGAATCCAAAATCGTTTAAGAAAGCATGTTTTCACCAATCGCCCCATGTACCTACCACGATTATCGATGCAAAAATGACTACGTCGGCTATGATACCTCCCAAGTTAAACGGCCTTCCAGGATCTTCCAAGAATGTACTATAGGGACGAATAATAATAAGAGCAACCAAAAAAGAAAGAAGAATCCCTCTTCCCACCCCCGTTCTACTCTTCGATTCCTTTCGTTTGGCGGGCTTGATTGGCTTCCCACGTACAGGAGGAGGTGGCATAGGCTCCAACCTGTTTGCCTCTGCAGCGGAGAT
>VGOF01000154.1 GCA_016875975.1 Chloroflexota bacterium
GTTGCAGGCTGAGTCTTTGATCAAGGAGTCTGGCATCGACTTTGCCATCCTGCGATTGACAGCCACAATGTACTTGTCCTTTAGTGTCAGCGACCTGAAGCGGATGTTCACCATCCCGCTGGGCAATCGAGTTGAATACTGCCATCCGCATGATACAGCCGTGGCTATACTCAATGCGGTCAAGAACTTCGGTGAAGTGAAAGGCAACACACTGGTCATCAGTGGCGGGCCCAAGCAGCGGATGCTGTACAGGGATATGCTGGGGGCTATTCTGGGGGTAATGGGATTGCCTTTGCCTCCTGAGCGCAAGTTTACCAAGCATCCCTATTATTTAGATTGGTATGACACAGGTAAGGCGCAGAAACTTCTCAAGTTCCAGAGAAAGGGTTTTCCCGATTATCTCCGGGACTATTCCAAAGAACTGGCCAGGCGGTATGGGCCAGGTTTCATTCCGTTCATGCGGCACTTTGTCAGCCCTGTCTTTGGCAAGGTCATTGTCCAGTTTTTCTAGTCGTGTGAATCTAGATGTTGCATCCTGCCGCAAAAGTGTGGTAGAATAATAAAAGATTAGCCTTTAAGTCAGTCCGGCGAGGCTGGCAAGGGAAAGATGACGAAAACCTGCAATTCAGCAGAGACCTCTTCGCAAGCTGCTGTATTTGAAACCTCTTGCCGGTCCAGGGCAGGAGGTTTTTTTAGTGGCTGAAAAGGGACTCATGTCCGACCAGGACATGGAGAGGGCGCTGGTTCGTATTGCCCACGAGATACTGGAGAGGAACAAGGGCGCCCAGAATCTGGTTTTGGTTGGCATGCAGACTCGTGGTGTGCCGCTGGCTAGCCGGTTAGCCCGAACCATAAAGCAACTCGAAGACATCGCTGTACCCGTCGGCTCGCTGGATATCAGCCTTTATCGTGATGACCTCTCTGCTTTGGAGCTTAAGCCTGTTGTCCAACGTACAGAAGTTCCCACTGACGTTACGGCCAAGCATATCATTCTAGTTGACGATGTCTTTTACACCGGCCGCAGCATCCGTGCAGCTATGGATGCTATCATGGATTTGGGAAGGCCGCAGACTATACAGTTGGCGGTGCTTGTTGACCGGGGGCATCGTGAGCTACCGATACGTGCTGACTACGTAGGAAAGAATATCCCCACTGCCACGGACGAGGAAGTCAAGGTCTATGTAAGGGAAGTGGATGGTGAGGATAGGGTAACCATATTCTCTCCGAACAAAGGGGGGCCGAGCGATGGAGACTGCTGAGTCGGCGATGCCTGGGGCTATTATCTCTGGGACACTCTCTCCGCCAGCGTTAGGCGTGTGGCAACATCGGCATGTGCTGGATATAGATGACTTCCGCAAAGAGGAGATTGAATTAGTCTTCGAAATAGCGGATGCCATGGCCGAGGTACTGACCCGCGAGGTGAAACAGGTGCCCACGCTGAGAGGGAAAACAATCGTTACCATGTTCTACGAGGCGAGCACACGCACTCGTGCCTCCTTCGAATTGGCGGCTAAGAGTCTTAGCGCTGGGACCGTCAGCCTCGATGCGGCCAGGAGCAGCGTGAGCAAGGGTGAGTCTCTGGTTGATAACTTGCGAACTATACAGGCACTTGGTGCCGATGTAATAATCATGCGCCATCCACAGTCGGGTGCTCCTTACCTAGCTACACAATATCTGGATACTGCTATCATAAATGCTGGCGATGGTTGGCATGCACATCCCTCTCAGGCCTTGCTTGACCTCTACACTATTCGCCGTCATCTTGGCGATATCTCTAAGCTCAGGATTGCAGTTATAGGTGACATAATGCATAGCCGCGTGGCTCGCTCAAATATCTGGGGCATGAGTACCATGGGTGCAACGGTGGTGCTCTGCGGCCCGCCGACTCTGATACCGCGGGGGCTTGGTGAGTTCATTGAGCATTGCCAGTTGTCCAGGGTAGTTGTGGAGCCAAAGCTTGAATCTGCGCTGGAAGGCGCCGATGTAGTTATGCTCTTGCGGCTACAGTTGGAGAGGCAGCAGAGCGGTTTATTGCCCAGTATCAGGGAATACATCCAGCGTTACCAACTGACGGGGCGGCGGCTATCCCTGGCCAAGCCTTATGCGCTGGTGATGCATCCTGGCCCTGTAAACGAAGGGATTGAGGTCAGCCCGGAGATAGCGCATGGAGCCCACTCGGTGATTGAGGAACAGGTGAGCAACGGAGTTGCCATACGGATGGCGTTGCTTTATCTGGTGGCTGGAGGCAAGAGCAGGTAAATGGCTAAGAATTTGTTGATAAGCGGTGGCAGGATTATTGACCTTAGCCAGGGTTGGGATAGGGTTGGTGACCTGCTTATTTCCGATGGTGAGATAGCCTGGTTTGGAGATAAGGGCAAGGCACCATCGCAGTCAGATTTAGTGATTGTCGAGGCTGATGGGCTCGTGGTCTGTCCCGGTTTCATTGACCTGCATTGTCATCTGCGTGAGCCTGGGTTTGAGGACAAGGAGACCATTGCTACTGGTACCCGAGCTGCAGCCAAGGGTGGTTTCACCACCGTCTGCTGTATGCCTAATACCAATCCTCCACTGGATACGCGCGCTTCTGTTGACTATGTGAGGAAGGCTACTGAGATGGAGGGGGTGGTGCGTGTTTTGCCTGTAGGTTGCATTACCAAGTGTAGGCAAGGTAAGGAACTTGCAGAGATGGGCGAACTGGCTGATGCAGGTGTCATCGGCTTCAGCGATGATGGTGAGCCGGTATCTGGCTCAAGGGTGATGTCCTTAGCCATGGAGTACAGCCGCGACCTGGGTTTGCCTATCATGGACCATTGTGAGGACAAGGAGCTAAGCAATGGCGGGCTGGTAAATGAGGGGTGGGTTTCGGTGCGGTTGGGGCTTAAAGGGATACCGGCTGCTGCTGAGGAGGCGTTTGTAGCGCGAGACCTGGCTTTGTCACAATTGACCGGAGCCAGAATCCATATATGTCATGTAAGCACGGCTGGCTCAGTGGAACTGATTCGGCGTGCCAAGGACAGGGGTGTGGCTGTTACTGCAGAGGTGACGCCATGCCATCTTACACTGACTGAGGAACGCGTAATGGGGCCACAGGAGGGGAGGGACAAACGACTAGCCTATGATACCAATGCGAAAGTGAATCCTCCTTTGCGCAGCAGCAAAGATGTAGATGCTTTAATCAAAGGACTGGATGAAGGAATAATAGATGTCATTGCTACCGACCATGCTCCGCATACTCTGGCGGATAAGATGTGTGAGTTTGGTCTGGCGCCGTTTGGAATAAGTGGATTCGAAACGGCGTTGGGGTGTCTCATGTCTCTTGTGCATGATGGCCGGCTGAACTTGAATACCCTTGTGGCAAGGCTCACTTTGGGACCAGCGGGTATCATTGGGAACAAAAGTGGCGAGCTGGGTACTCTGAAAACTGGTTGTGGTGCTGATGTTACACTGTTTGATCCGGGGGGGGAATGGGTGGTCAGTAGTCAGGACTTCGTCTCCAAAGGCAAGAACACGCCGTTTGAAGGGTACCAGTTTAAGGGTAAGGTAGTGGCGACCATAGTTGCAGGGCGGATGGTGTATCAAGACGAATCGGTCAAAGTACGAAAGAAACGATGACCAAGAGAGCAGTGCTGGTATTAGAAGATGGTGCGATTTATGAGGGTTATTCTTTCGGGTTTGGGACTACTATCTACGGTGAGGTGGTTTTTGATACTGCCATGGCTGGTTATCAAGAGATGCTTACCGACCCATCTTTTGCTGGCCAGATTTTTGATGTTGAGCCATTGCAGGATTATGTTTCGGTGCCTGCATAGAATTACACAATAGAGAGGAGACGAGCAGGAAAGATGCCAAGACGTAACGATATCAAGAAGGTCATGATAATAGGGTCAGGTCCAATTGTCATAGGGCAGGCGTGCGAGTTTGACTATTCAGGAACTCAGGCATGCAAGGCACTCAGAGGTCTTGGATATGAGATTGTGCTGGTGAATTCTAACCCGGCTACTATCATGACTGACCCTGGCATGGCAGACATAACCTATATTGAGCCTCTTACTCTGGAGGCTATGACTCAGATTATCGAAAAGGAGAGGCCTGATGCTTTGCTGCCTAACCTCGGTGGTCAAACAGGCCTGAATTTGAGCGCAGAGTTAGCTCGTTCGGGAGTCTTGCAGAAATATGGTGTGGAGGTAATCGGTGTTGATGTTGATGCTATCAGAAGTGGTGAAGATAGAATTGCTTTCAAGGAAACGATGGATAGGTTAGGTATTGAGATGCCTCAGAGTGAGGCTGTATATACTGTTGAAGACGCAGAAAGAGTAGCGGCTGAGTTAGGCTACCCGGTGGTAGTCAGGC
>VGOF01000155.1 GCA_016875975.1 Chloroflexota bacterium
GTCACCACGTTGCCCTTGGACTTGCTCATCTTGTCGCCCTGGTAAATAATCGTCCCCTGATTGAACAGCTTAATGAACGGCTCATCGAAATCCACAATCCCGCAATCCCTGATTGCCTTTACGAAAAACCGGGCATAAAGCAGGTGCATGGTGGCATGTTCCGCCCCGCCGGTATACAAGTCCACCGGCATCCAGTACTTCAGCTTTTTCTTGTCGAAGGGGTAATCATCCACGCCCGGACTGGTATAGCGCAGGAAATACCACGAGGAGCACATGAAGGTATCCATGGTGTCCGTCTCCCGCTTCGCCGGCGACTTGCACTTGGGGCAAGTAGTGTTGACGAAGGATTCGCAGTATTTCAGCGGCGATTCGCCGGTAGGCTTAAACTCAGCATCCTGCGGCAGCAGGACGGGCAAGTCCTTTTCCGGCACCGGCACGATACCGCACTTGTCGCAATAAACCATAGGGATAGGCGCACCCCAGTAGCGCTGGCGCGAGATAAGCCAATCGCGAATCCGATAAGTTACGGCACGCTTGCCATAGCCCTTGGCCTCCATGTAGTCGCAGATAGCCTCAAAGCCTTTGTCTCCGGGCATTCCATCGAACTGCGCCGAATTGACCATAGTACCATCTTCGATGTAGGCAGCCTCCAATTCCTCCCCATTCCAGCCCGGCGGCGCTATAACAACCCTGATAGGCAATCCATACTTCTTGGCAAACTCGAAGTCTCGCTGGTCATGCGCCGGCACGCCCATGACCGCCCCGGTGCCATAGCTCAACAGTACATAGTCAGCTATGAATATCGGCACTTTCTCGCCGTTGAGCTTGTTGATGACATAGCTCCCCAGGAAGACGCCGTGCTTTTCCTTTTCGGTGGACGTCCTTTCAATCTCCGTCTGTCTCAATGTCTGACTAATGTACTTCTCCACCTCAGCCCTGCGCTCCGGCGTGGTCAGCTTGGGAACGAGTGGATGCTCCGGCGCCATGACAAAGAAGGTTACGCCATAGATAGTATCGGGGCGAGTGGTAAATACCCTTATCTCCCTGGCATCGACACCCGGATGCTCCAATCCAAAGGAAATCTCCGCCCCCTGGCTCTTGCCTATCCAGTTTTTCTGCATTATCTGAATGCGCTCCGGCCAGTCGATTTTGCTGTGGTCCATCAGCTCTTCGGCATATTTGGTTATGCGGAAGAACCACTGCTCCAGTTGCCTCCTGACTACCGCTGTGCCACAGCGTTCGCATTCACCTTCACCAACCACCTGCTCATTAGCCAGCACCGTCTGGCATTTAGAACACCAGTTCACCGGCGCTTCGCCGCGGTAAGCCAGTCCGGCCTCGTAGAGCTTAAGGAAAAACCACTGCGTCCACTTATAGTATTCCGGCAGGCAGGTGACCACCTCCCTGTTCCAGTCATAGATAGCCCCGATGCTCCTCAACTGGCGGCGCATGTTCACCACGTTATCCATCGTCCAGGTATAAGGATGGATACCGCGGCTGATAGCTGCATTTTCCGCCGGCAGGCCAAAAGCATCAAAACCCATAGGATGAAGCACGTTGTAGCCCCTCATCCTCATAAACCGGGCATGGACATCGGAAGGCGACATGGCATACCAGTGCCCTATGTGGAGGTCGCCGGAGGTATAGGGAAACATGGTCAGTGCGTAGAACTTGGGACGGGGGTCGTCTTCCTTGACCTCATAAAGGCGGTCTGCCGCCCACTTCTCCTGCCACTTCTTTTCGATTTCCTGGGGATTGTACTTGGCTGAAGCAGTCATAACAGGCTGATTTTATATGGTTAATGTTACATCGTCAACCATGTATAATATCCAACAATATGGACCGCCAACGATTTGAAGAGCTGGTAATCAGGGCCATCGAGCAACTGCCGCCCGAGTTCCAGGACAAGTTGGAAAACGTCGACGTGCTGATAGAAGACTGGCCCAGCAGAGCACAACTGGGGCGAATGCGCCTCAGGGACAGGGGGCAGTTGCTCGGACTTTACGAAGGGATACCCCACACAGAGCGCGGGAACAGCTATAACCTTGTCCTGCCAGACAAGATAACCATCTTCCAGAAGCCTATCGAGGCCCTGTGTCACACCGAAAGCGAAATCGAAGCCGAGATAGTCAGCGTGGTGCGCCATGAAATCGCTCACCACTTCGGCACCGACGAAAAGACACTGCGCAAACTAGAAGGCCAAAAACGCCGACGGACTAAACGCCCCAAGTAAATTGTGAACCCCCACCGCCCCGGATCGTCATTCTGAGCGTAGCGAAGAATCTTGAAGTCACCCCCTGAATCCGCTTAGATTCTTCGGTCGCTCCGCTCCCTCAGAATGACTATCCTACCTCATCATTGCAGGCGAAGCGAAGTAATCTCCCTGGTCTGTCGTCAACTATGGGATTGCTTTGTCATCCCGATTGCATCGGGACTTCTCGCAATAACAATTAGACTTACTTCCCGGTATACTTGGGCGCTCTCTTCTCCAGGAAAGCCTTGGCCCCTTCCTTCTGGTCCTGGGTGCTAAAGCAAAAGCCGAAGAACTCGCCCTCGTTCTGCATTCCCATTGACAGAGGCACTTCCAGAGACCTGTTAATCGCCAGCTTCGCCAGCTTCATTATGACCGGGCTCTTACTGACAATCTTGGCTATAACTTCCAGCACTGTTTCCTTGAGCTTGTCTGGCGGCACAACTTTGTTCACCAATCCGCGCTCATAGGCCTCTTTGGCTGAGATGCGGTCGCAGGTGAAAATAAGCTCCTTAGCTTTCTTCTCACCAACCAGCCTGGGCAAAATCTGCGTGCCACCGGCACCCGGAATCACGCCCACGTTGACCTCGGGCTGACCGAAGCTGGCATTATCCGAGGCGATGATGATATCGCAGGCCATAGCCACTTCACAGCCACCGCCAAGTGCCAGCCCGTTGACCATGGCAATCACCGGCTTGGGAATATCCCTGATAAACTCGTAGGGTCTCTTGGTCATCTTAGACCATAGCATGGCATCAACAGGCGACCAGGCCAAGAACATGTTGATGTCAGCCCCTGCACTGAAAGCTTTCTCGCCGGCACCAGTGATGACAATGGCCCGAACCTCGTCATCGGCACTGGCCTGTTCCAATGCAGAGGTAAGCTCGGTCATCAAGGCAAAGTTCTGGGAGTTGAGCACCTGGGGACGATTCAAGGTAATCCAAGCAACGTTGTCCTTCTTCTCATAGAGAATATTTTCGTATGACATCGGTTCCTCCTTTTGCCGCTAGATTCCTGGAAACTGCACGTCACATTCCACTAAACGCCTCTACCTCTCTCCCGGCTTGACGCCGAACCTGTCGAAGGCATATTTGCCTTTTACCGGGATGCCAGCCAATCGCTTGGCGATATTCTTGGGCTTCTCCACGTCATAGCTTCCCATAATAGCTATCTGCTCCATCCTGGGAGAGCCGCCGCCATGGACGCCAGCATATTGCATGACGCCAGCAAGCTCCGAGCAGGATCTGGGAGAGCCGCCGCCATGGACGCCAGCATATTGCATGACGCCAGCAAGCTCCGAGCAGGATATCGCCTGCACCCAGCGGAAGGCACGGTGAATATCCTCGATCGGCATGTTGGGATTCCGCTTCATGTATTTCGCGATAAGCGGCCCGATTTCGGGATGATTCCAATCGCCTTCGCGGGGTAAAGTAGCCGGCATGCCGCCGGCGATATCGGCCAGCGCATCAAACTCATGATAGATATTGACACCGGCATGCCTGCGGCTGACGTTGCAGTAAAGCATGTCGGGGACGTAAGTCCCTGAACCGGACTTCTGTCCGTTGATAGCAGCCGCTATTCCTGCGCCATAACAAAGCTCCGATGTGCTGATCATTTCCACCAATCTATCCCGGACATGGTGCTCCTTCTCTATGCCGTTGCACTCCGCCATCAGTGCAATGGCACCGGTTAGCACATCAGTCATAGCCGGTTTGCAGCCCGTATAGCTATGCCTGTGGTATAAGGCAAACATCAACGCTAGCTGACCGCCAAACTCATACTCGCCACACAGGAATACCCGCTCCCAGGGAACAAAAACATTGTCGAAAATGACCATAGCATCCGCAGAACCGAAGGGACCGGGAGCGCCCATCAGATCAGAGGTCTCATAGTTAGCAGCGCTGACAACAAGCTTCACACCGTCGTCGTCGGCAGGAACAGCACAGGCAACCGCCCAGTCACCCTCCTCCTTCGTCAGACGCCTGGTAGGCAGCACCATCATCCATTCCTCAATAGGAGAATAGGAAATATGAACCTTGGCGCCCTTGATGACTATGCCATCGCTCTTCTTTTCCACAAT
>VGOF01000156.1 GCA_016875975.1 Chloroflexota bacterium
TGCATTGTTGCCAATTATGGTGTTGGGGCCGATGTAGGACGGGCCTCTGATTACGGCGTTCTCGAACACTCTGACCTTGTCACCTATGATGACATTGCCCTCAATGATAGCGCTTTGGGAAATGGAAGCAGATGGTGAGATGTTGCGCTGGGCAGAGCTCAGGAAATAGGAGACCACATCGAATATATGCCAGGGGTATTTGATTGGTGCCCAGAAGTCGGTGTAGGGGATAATCTTGATTTTATGCCCATCCTTGACCAGCGCATCAAGGGCACACTCGTAGACGTCATCGCGCGTGGTCTTCACGTTGCCAGCATATTCCAGGACTTTCTTTGCTTCCCGGTGAAGGTGGACCAGGATGTTCACCAGGTTGCTTGGTTCCTCGCCTGGTCTGGGCTTCTCCACTATGTGTTTCAGGAAGTTGTCCTGGTCTATGTCCAGGTAGCCTCCGGGGAAGTGTTCCTTAACCTCATAGCCCAGTATGTAGGAGCCTGGTTTCCCATCCTTGGCTGCCTGAAGAAGCGACGTATAGGCTGCTGGCGCAATGACATCGTTGGGATTCGCCACTACAATTATTCCATTCAGATATGGCGCTGCGCACTTGAGAGCGTCTGCAATGCCCAGCGGCCGCTCCTGCAGCACGAGGTCGATTTTCATGCTGGAATGTTTTTCGCATATTTGCCTGATCTGCTCGATATTTGCCACATTGGCGATGATAACAAATTGGTTAAGGCCGGCTTTTCTGGCGATTTCTATCTGATGTTCCAGGAGCGTTTTCCCCAGGAAATCGAACAGGAATTTGTCCTCGATGAAAGGAAACATCCTCTTGCCGATGCCGCCGCAGAGAAAAACTGCTTTCATGGCTTGTAATTCTACTCCAATTTGAGCTATATGGGTATAGTCTGGTTATGTTTTTTGGGCTGTTTGGAGAAAGATGCAATGCCCTGGGCGGGAAATCCCAGAATCAACTGTCTGAGTATATTCAGGATGAGTCGGCCATGCCAGTCGAAGGAGAAGTCCCTGGACTCAGTTATCAGCTTTGGTATACTGAAACTGTTTGCGAAGTTAAGCAACATTTCAAGCTGCTTGTTGCCCAGGTCTCGGAACATTCGGTGTGCCAGGTATCCGATGCTCAGCTCTCGCTTCAGCTTAGCTTGCCATTGTTTTTGGTAAGAAGCAAGCAGGGACGCTGAGAAGTCATTGGTTGCCAGTGCTCTGCTAAGTGTATCTGCAGCTATGTCGGCGCAGAGCAAGCCGTAGTATATGCCGCCGCCGGTGGTGGGTTTGACCTGTCCCGCAACTTCGCCCACTGCAAGTATTCGGTTAGCGTATGTTCGGGGCAGAGGCAATAAGGGGATAACGCCGTATCCGCATGGGGCATCCTCTGAGGTGATTTTGCCCTGGGCTTTGAGGCTTGTTAGAAGCTGCCTCAGGTGCTTTTTAGGCTGCTGTCGGGTCATCATCCCTGCCAGCCCTTTGCCATCCTTAGTTGGTACCAGCCAGGCAAAGCCATCTGGGGCTAGCTTATGGTCGAGATACAATTCGACCTCGTCGATGCCTTTTACTTGTACCTTTGCCTGTGCTCCGATGATGCTGTCATTTATTTTTCCCAGCCCCAGCATCGCAGGTAGCGGCGAGCCAAAGCCGGTAGCAACGACTGCTGTCTGAGCTTC
The DNA here is from genome assembly GCA_016875975.1 of Chloroflexota bacterium. Lineage (GTDB taxonomy): Bacteria > Chloroflexota > Dehalococcoidia > GIF9 > UBA5629 > VGOF01. Next base: position 1,674 of record VGOF01000156.1, read on the forward strand.
AAATGACTCGGGCTTTCCTTGTTGTGATGCGTGTACGCAGACGCGATTTGAATCGTGCTGGATATTTGTTACCTGTGTCTGGAGGCAATAGGTGGCACCGGCGGTCCGGGCGCGCTGGGCTAGTGCTCTGTTCAAGGCAGGCCGGTCCAATATGTAGGCCACATCTTCATTTCGCCACAGTCTTAAGCTCTTGCCCGAAGCGGTGATGAAGATGGCCGAGTTGGCTTTGTTCAGAATGAGGTTTTTGTCGATGGACAGCAAATCCAGGCATTCCTTGCCAACGATACCTGTGCAGCAGACTTCCTCACCAATATCTGGCTTCTTTTCCAGCACTAGCAGTCTGTGGCCGTGGCGGGCCAGCTTTTCTGCCAGATAGCTACCAACTGGCCCCGCTCCAACTATGATGGTGTCATGCAATGCGTTCCTCGTTTCGTCCGCTGCCCTATGGTGGTCTGACGTCGATGAACAGGCGAAGGGGGTCCTTTATGTGTGGCTTGTCGCTGCCGTCTTTGTACAAGTAGAACTCTATCTTCTGCCCGTCGCCTGTGTTCTTAGGGCTGAAGCTGACCTTCTGTTCCCATTTCTGGCCGTTTGCCAGCGTACCGACATCTACCTTGTTGTCCTCCACACCATCTACGGCTATGCTCACCTGATAGCTGGCGGTCTGGCCTTCGCGGTTGACCACGCCTATGATAACTTCAGCCGAGTTGCCCAAAGTTACTTTCTTCGGATAGTCGCTAGCCCTGCCCGTTATACCCAGGATATAGAACTCGGTAAACCTGTCTCCTGGCTTGGGTGTGAGTGAGAGGTAGATGATACCGCCGATGGTGGCCACTATGGCTATGACCAGGAAGATGGTCAGGCCTTTGTTGAACTTGCTCATTATCTCCTGGCTACCCAACAACCGTCGCAATTATACCACAGGCTATCTGGCTGGCGATGACCACTTGTGCTTTCTCTGTATCTTGACATCGGACTGGCAATACCTTATTGTCATGACATCTCAAAAAGAAGGGGGTGCAGGAGTGAGAGAATCCGTTGTCGCTACTGCCAGGAAAGAAGAGTCGCCCCGCTTCCAGCGTATCAGGAAGGAACTGCTGTCCAGCCGTGTCCACCTGTGTCCAGAGCGAGCTTACCTGATTACAGATTACTTTAAACACCACGATAACCCGAGAGACCCGATGATAATCCGCAAGGCTAAGGCGTTGCGATATCTCCTGCAACACAAATCAGTTCGCATCTATCACGATGAGCTTGTCGTTGGCAACATGGGCAGTTGGCGTATTTCGGCAATTATCCAGCCAGAGCTGAGCGGAGTATTCATGGCTACCGACCTGCTGTGGATTGACAAACGGAAGACTACCCCTTTGCTAGTTTCCTGGCGTGACCGCTTGCGGCTGCTTTTCGGCGTTTTCCCCTACTGGCTATTGCGGAACATGCCTGTCCGCGCCTTTTCCGGCCGCCGGCGTGAGCTTCTCCGCTATGTCCTGGAGCAGCTCAAGGCTGCGTATTACCTGATTAACGAAGCCGGCGGCATTGGACATTTCCTGCCCAACTACGAGAAGATGCTGAAGTTAGGCGTGAAGGGATATTTGGAATCCATGGAGGGGAGGGACGGCGAGCTATATCGGGCAGCGCGCATTGCCTGTGAAGGAGTGGTTGACTATGCCAGGCGGCTGGCTGAGGAGGCGGAACGTATGGCTGCCGATGAGAAAGATGATACAAGGGCCGCCGAGCTAAGGGAGATAGCTCGTATCTGTCGTAGGGTTCCCTATAATCCAGCAGAGACCTTCCACGAGGCAGTGCAATCGCTGTGGCTGACCCACATGGCAGTCTGCCTGGAGGGGTTGAACTCAGCTATTTCATTTGGCAGGGTTGACCAGTATCTCTATCCCTACTATCGGCGTGACCTGGAGGAGGGCAGGATAGCCCCTGAACAGGCCCGTGAGATACTGCTTTGCTTCTCGGCCAAGGCTACGGAGCATGTCTTCCTGCTTTCCGAGGGCGTCAGCCGCTATCATGGTGGCTACCTGGTGGTGCAGGCAGCTATTGTGGGTGGGATGGACATGGATGGGAACGATGCGGTCAACGACCTGACATACCTGTTCCTCGATGTTATGGAGGAATCTGGCCTTAGAGACCCCAACTATCAAGCTCGGGTTCACAGTGGTTCGCCCGAAAGATATTTGAGGCGTGTGACTGACGTGGCCCGGCAAGGTAAGGGTGTGCCGGCTCTATTCAATGACGAAGCTGCTGTTGCTGCTCTGGTGACGCATGGCTATCCACTTGGAGAGGCACGAAACTATGCCGTGGTCGGTTGCGTGGAGCTGGCGCTGCCGGGTAAGAGCTTCTTTTCCACCGATGCCGGCTTGTTTAATCTTCCTCTTTGCCTGGAGTTAGCGCTGAACAGGGGCAGACGATTAGGAGGAAGCAAGCAAATAGGTTTGCCTACGCCAGACCCCACGCTCTTCTCTACTATCGACCAGTTGGTTAAGGCATTCCAGACACAGGTGGAGCATATGGTGACACGCATGGTTAGTGACCTCCAGGTGATTGAGAGAGGAAACCGCAATTACCATCCGACGCCTTTCTCCTCGATGTTGGTTGATGGCTGCCTGGAATCGGGAAAGGATGTTACTGCTGGTGGGGCATTG
>VGOF01000157.1 GCA_016875975.1 Chloroflexota bacterium
AATCGCTGTGTTCTTTATGGCTTTGCCCGCCCAGCACAAGAAAAAGAACTTCAACAGTCCGAAGCGAAGCATCCCTGCAAGTGCCGTAAACGGATAAAACAAGGGATTAAGTATCACTGACATGAGAAAAACGGTCAAAGAACCATGGCTCCCTAGCCACTTCTCCAGTCTGGCCACGTACCGTTCATTTAGAGACTCGACCGCCACTCTGCCACCATAACCAGTGAAATATATAGCCAGGCTGCCCAAAGCTTCGCCCAGGCCAGAGACTATCCCCACCAAAATCGGATTGAGCAGGCTTCCCAGAGTGAATACCACCAAAATGCCAGGTATAGGTATAAACGAGAACGCTCCTGCCAGGGCGCTGATGACAAAAGCACCAACATAGCCATATTGCCGAACCTGACTGATGTAATCCCAGTAAAAGACTACGGCAACACAGCCAGCTATGGTGACCACCAGCGCTAGAATACCAATAACGAGGTCTCTTACTCTGAGCTTTGTCTTCTTTGTGGCTACAGTTTCAGTATGGTCACTCATCTGCTGACTATCGCGGATTCTTCTGCAGCTATGTCTCGGAATTGGGAAGCGCCTGTGCGTTTGCGCCTTTCTTCGCGCCCACCTTCGTCTTCTTCTTGTTAGTGCTGAAACTCAGGCTATCGCCTTCTACCCCGACAAAGATACAATCGCCGTCTTTAAAATCGCCGCTTAATATCTTGCTGGACAGCGGGTTCTCCACATAACGCTGGATAGCGCGCCGCAATGGCCGAGCACCAAAAGCCGGCTCATAACCTTCTTTGAGCAGCCATGCCTTGGCCTCATCATCTAGTTCCAGTTCAATGTTGCGGTCAGCCAACCTCTTCTCCACCTCTAATACCAGCAAGTCTACGATTTTCTTCAGGTGTTCCTCAGTCAATGGCTGGAAGATGATAATATCGTCTATTCTGTTCAAAAATTCAGGACGGAAGGTCTGCTTCAGGGCAGTTTCTATTGCACTTCGCAGGCGTTGTTGCTCCCCTTTGTCCTGGCGTGTGAAGCCTATAGCCTGACGCTGAAACTCCTGCGTGCCCAGGTTGCTGGTCATGACGACCACGCTGTTCCTGAAGTCGACGGCCCTACCATGACCATCGGTCAACCTCCCATCTTCTAATATCTGAAGCAGGATATTGAAAACGTCAGGATGGGCTTTCTCCACCTCGTCAAAGAGAATGACTCTGAAGGGCCGACGGCGCACCGCCTCAGTTAGCTGGCCAGCTTCTTCATAGCCTATATATCCAGGTGGAGCACCAATCAGCCTGGATACTGTGTGTTTCTCCATGAATTCGGACATATCCAGCCGAATCATGGCATCCTCGTCATCAAAGAGAAACTGAGCCAGTGCCTTGGCTAGCTCGGTTTTGCCTACGCCGGTGGGGCCAAGGAATATGAAACTCCCTATAGGCCGTTTAGGGTCTTTCAGGCCAGCCCGACCACGCCTCACCGCCTCCGAGATAGCAGCCACGGCTTCATCTTGATTTACAATCCTCTCGTGCATCCGTTCCTCCATGTGGAGCAGCTTTTCAGCTTCGGCTTCCAGCATGCGAGAAACAGGAATGCCAGTCCACTTTGAAACCAGCTCGGCAATGACCTCCTCGGTCACCGAGCCATCGATCTTCTTCTCCTGCCTCCATTCCACCTCAGCCTCATCGCGCTCCGACTCTAACCGCAACCTCTCCGCCCGCATCTCAGCAGCCTTTTCGTAGTCCGCGCGTTGAGAGGCTGACTCCTCCTGGTCCAAAAGATGACTAATCTTCTCATCGAGAGCCTTTATATTGTCTGGCTTGCTTTCCATGTCGATTCGCATCTTGCTGGCAGCCTCATCGATAAGGTCTATCGCTTTATCCGGCAAAAACCTATCCGAGATGTAGCGCTGGCTCAGCCGGGCAGCAGCCACCAGAGCTGAATCTTCAATTCTTATCTTGTGATGCGCCTCATACCGGGGGCGAAGACCACGCAGCATCTCAATGGTAGCCTCGATGCTCGGCTCACCAATGAACACAGGTTGTAGCCGGCGCTCCAGTGCCTTGTCTTTTTCAATATGTTCTCTGTACTCATCCAATGTAGTGGCGCCAACACACTGCAACTCACCACGCGCCAATGCTGGCTTCAGCATATTGCTGGCATCAATAGCCCCTTCAGCAGCCCCAGCACCAACAACGGTATGTATCTCGTCAATAAACAAGATAACCTCGCCAGCCGCCTGGCGGACTTCATCCATGACCGCCTTCAGCCTTTCTTCAAATTCGCCGCGGAATTTGCTGCCAGCGACCAGCGACCCCATATCTAAGGCAATGACCTTACGGTTCTTCAGAGAATCTGGCACATCGCCAGATACTATTTTTTGGGCCAAGCCTTCGGCGATTGCAGTCTTGCCCACGCCGGCCTCGCCGATAATCACCGGATTATTCTTGGTACGGCGTGTCAAGACCTGCATTACTCGTTTTATGTCATCCTCACGGCCAATAACAGGGTCAAGCTTGCCCTGCCTGGCCAGTTCGGTAAGGTCACGGCCGTACTTAGCCAGAGACCGATACCTGCTTTCGGCAGAGGGGCTATCTACTCGATGCCCACCGCGTATCTCCTGCAGAGCACGGTATATCTTCTCCTGGTCTATGCCGAATTCCCTGAGGATAGATACAGCCTCGCCCCTGCCTTCAGCGAGAATGGCAATCAGCACATGCTCAGTGCCAATGAAATCGTCTTTCAGCCTGTCTGCCTCACGAGCAGCATTGTCCAGCAGGCGCGCTATCCGCGGAGTAGCGTATATCTGCTCAGCTTCATAAGCCATCTTGGGTGCACTGTCAAGGCTGGTATGGAGCCGTTTTTTCACCGCTCCAATATCAACACCCAGCTTCTGCAGTATTTCGTTGGTCAGGCCGCTCTCCTGTTCCAGCAAAGCCAACAAAATATGCTCCACGTCCCACTGGCTGTGGCGATAGCGGCGCACAAGCTCCTGCGAAGCAGACAACATCTCCCGTGCCTGCTCGGTAAACCTCTCAGGTCTCACGATGTATCCTTAGTATTTACCTTACTTGCCGGTCTCTTCCTTAATCAGCTTATCCTTGTAATCGGTCTGATAGGAACACTCAGGCCCCTGGCATTTCTCAATCTTTTGCTTGATTTTCTTGTCGAACTTATGTTTCTTGTCCTCGAGCGACTTCTGCTTGTACCTGTTGAACCAGGCGCACTTGACTGTCCAGTCCTTATTGACCATGATGGTGACAAAGTCGTCAACCATCTCACAACGAATGGTGGTTGCCGTAATTTGCCATTTCGCTGGTTCCAGTTTTGTTTGTGTTTTCGGCATCATTTGCTCCTTTCGTGAATTTTTTGTCTCTTCCCGGATTCAATTCCTTTCAAGCGCTCGATCTCAGACTCCATCTCTGCGATCTGCCGCTGCATTTCTGCCATCCTCTGTGCCATGCGAGTAACTACCTCGACTCCAGCCAAATTGAGCCCCAGGTCTTCGGTTAAAGTCTTGATATAGCGCAGCCGTTCGATATCCCCCTCGGAATAGTAGCGGATATTGCCTTCCGAGCGATAAGGCTGAACTAAACCAAGTCTCTCATAATAGCGCAAGGTATGGGTCTCGATGCCCACTATCCTTGCCGCTATGCTTATCACATACCTGGGTTCAGAATCTCGCGAAACCATTCTATCTTATCACCCAAATTCCACCTTAGCAAGACGTTACCTTGGACGAGTTAACCTCAATTGCTCAAAAAGCTGCCTCTCCTGTTGAGTAAGATTTTTGGGCAACACCACCTTCACCTTGGCTAGCAAGTCACCCCTTGACGAATCGCCCAAATGTGGCATTCCCTGGCCAGTAAGCCGGAAGACTTTTCCATTGTCAGTCTCAGGCGGAATCTTAAGAGATACCTTCCCCTTCAGTGTCGGCACCTCCGCTTCACCACCAAGCACAGCCACCACTAGAGGGACAACAACATCCACATAAAGGTCATCGCCCTTCCGCTCAAAGAGCCTATGAGGCAACACCTTCACCACCAGATATAGGTCCCCCCTGGTACCATCCGGGTTCAAGCTGCCTTGCCCAGCAATTCGCACCTTAGAACCATCAGCCACCCCAGCCGGTATCTTCACCTCCAGCCGTTTCGGTTTCCCCCCCACACCCGAACCACCACACACAGGACAAAGCTTGGTTCTATTTCCTTCGCGCACTCTACCTGTGCCGGCACAGGTAGGACACGGCTGTTCACTCATTAACTGCAACACACGCGTCGCCCCGCTATATGCTTCCTCCAGTGTCACCTCCACCGGATGCTCGACA
>VGOF01000158.1 GCA_016875975.1 Chloroflexota bacterium
ACCAGCTTCTCCAGCAATCTGTGCGCTCGCTCCACATTAACCCCCAAACCGAGCAATCCAAGTCTCCTGGCCACCCGGAAGACATGGGTGTCCACAGGCAAAGCCGGCACCCCCAGGCTAAAGAGCAGAACACAACTGGCAGTTTTCATTCCCACCCCCGGCAAAGCCAGCAGCCAGTTCCTGGCTTCCTCCAGCGAAAGCTGCCTCAAAAAATCCAGGTCAAACCCACCTCGTCTCTGCTTTATTTCCCCCAGTGCCTGCTTGATGTACTTCGCCTTAACCTCTCCCAACCCCCCACTCTTGATAGCACCTGTTATCTGCCTGATGCTAGCTCCGGCCACTTTGTCCCAACTGCCAAAAGAATTCAGCAACGATTCAAAAGCCCTCCCTGAGTTGGTATCCGAAGTGTTCTGAGATAAAATCGTCTGCACCAGCACAGATATCGGCTCCCCACGGCGCCGCCACTCGCGTCTCCCATATTCTCTAACCAGGAGCCTGCGAATCCGCTCAATGCTCTTTTTCCTGTCCATGTCCAAGACACTTCAACCGCATTTGGTGCTATAATTATCGCACATTATCAGACGGCGGGAGTGAATTATGGACGAGCTTAAAGTTTTCACCGGCAATGCCCACCCATCGCTGGCAAAAGCCATCTGCGAATATCTGGGCATACCATTAGGCAAAGCTGAGGTCTTCGAGTTCACCAACGAGAACATCTTTGTCCGCATACTGGAAAACGTCCGCGAGCGAGATGTCTTCGTCATCCAGCCTCTCTCCACACCGGTCAACAAGAACCTGGTAGAGCTTCTCATCATGATAGATGCCTTTAAGCGTGCTTCAGCCGGCAGAATCACTCCCGTCATCCCCTACTACGGCTATAGCCGCACCGACAAGAAAGACCAGCCTCGTGTCCCCATCACCGCCCGATTGATTGCTGACCTGCTCACTACCGCCGGCGCTAACCGACTCCTCACCATTGACCTGCATGCTGCCCAAATACAGGGCTTCTTTAATATTCCAGTTGACGAACTGACGGCGCTGTTTATTCTCAGCGATTACTGGAAAAAGAAGAAGCTCAATGACCTGGTGGTTGTGGCCACAGATATCGGAATCTCCAAGCGCGCCCGAGATGTGGCGGAGAGGCTAAACGCGCCATTGGCCATTATGGAGAAAAGGCGCATAGGCAATGTGGATGCCACCGAAACCCTCAACGTCATCGGCGATGTCGAAGGCATGCGTGCACTCACTGTTGACGACGAAATCGATACCGCCGGCTCTCTCATAAACACAGTAAACACGCTCTTGGAACGTGGCGCCACTGAGGTATACGCTTGCTGCACGCATCCCGTTTTCTCCGGCCCTGCCATCCAGCGAATCGCCAAGTCGCCGGTGAAAGAAGTGGTCGTCGCTGACACCATCCCGGTCGCTGAAAACAAGAAGCTGGACAAAATCACCGTATTGCCCACAGCCCCCCTGCTGGGTGAAGCTATACACCGCATCCACACCGGCCTCTCCGTAGGCGCTATGTTCGAATAGGAAAATCCATGCTCAAATGGCTTGCCAGTCTCACTGACTCCAACGAAAAAGAAATAAAGCGCCTCCAGCACACCATCGACCAGGTAAACTCACTGGAACCTGACTTTCAGAAACTGAGCGACGCTGAGCTGAGAGCCAAAACAGACGAATTCAAATCACGACTCAAAGATGGCGAGACGCTGGACGACCTTCTGCCAGAAGCCTTCGCCGCCACTAGAGAAGCCGCCAGCAGAACCATCGGGCAACGCCACTACGATGTCCAGCTTATGGGCGGCATTGTCCTGCACCAGGGCAAGATCGCCGAGATGAAGACCGGCGAAGGCAAGACATTGGTAGCCACACTGCCTCTCTATCTCAATGCACTTGCTGGCCAGGGTTGTCACCTGGTCACTGTCAACGATTACCTGGCCAGGCGCGATGCCTACTGGATGGGCCCCATATACCATGCCTTGGGCCTTACCGTCGCCAGCATTTATCCACCCCAGAGCCCAACCGAGCAACTTCCCGCCCGCCTTTATGACCCCTCATACACTGATGAAAAAGACACCCGTTGGGCGTGCTTCAAACCCATCACCCGCCAGGACGCCTACAAGGCAGACATCACCTATGGCACCAACAACGAGTTCGGCTTCGATTATCTCCGCGATAACATGGCAATAGACCTGTCACAACAGGTGCAACGCCCCCTCAACTATGCCATCGTGGACGAGGTGGACAACATCCTCATCGACGAAGCCCGCACCCCCCTGATAATCAGCGGCACCGCTGAAGAGGCCACCAAGAAATACGAGGTCTTCGCCCGCCTGGTTCCCTTGCTCAAGCAGAATGAGGACTACACCATTGAAGAAAGGGAACGCACCGTCTATCTCACCGACTCTGGCATAACAAAAATGGAGAACTGGTTACGCAAAGAAGGTCTGCTCAAGGCTCCCAGCCTCTACGACCCGGCCAACTACGGCTTGAACCAGTACATGGAGAACGCCCTCAAGGCACAGGTGCTGTTCAAGAGAGACCGCGATTATGTGGTCAAAGATAGCCAGGTCATCATCGTGGACGAGTTCACCGGCAGGCTCATGTTCGGCAGGCGATATTCTGAGGGGCTGCACCAGGCTATTGAAGCCAAGGAACGGGTCAAAATTCAGAGAGAAAGCGTGACCCTGGCCACCATCACCTTCCAGAACTACTTCCGCCTCTATAAGAAGCTGGCTGGAATGACCGGCACCGCCACCACCGAAGCGGAGGAGTTCTACAAGATATATAAGCTGGACGTGGTGACTATACCTACCCATAAGCCCATGATACGCATTGACCACCCAGACCAGATTTACAAAGACGAAGACGCCAAGTTCAAAGCCGCAGCACGGGAAATCGAGGAATTTCATAAGCAGGGACGCCCGGTGCTCATAGGCACAGTCTCCATCGAAGTATCGGAGCAACTCAGCGAATTGCTTAAGAGAAGAGGCATACCACACCAGGTGCTCAACGCCAAGAACCACGAAAAGGAGGCTGCCATTATCGCCCAGGCGGGACGTCTTGGTGCAGTCACCGTAGCCACCAACATGGCTGGCCGCGGCGTGGACATTATCCTGGGTGGAATCCAGGACGGTCACGACCCACAGGACTGGCAGCAAGAGCATGATAGAGTTGTCCAGCTAGGCGGATTGCATGTCGTGGGCACCGAGCGCCACGAAGCCAGGCGCATTGATAACCAGCTCCGCGGCCGCTCTGGAAGACAGGGCGACCCCGGAAGCTCACGCTTCTACGTCTCGCTTGAGGATGACGTGGCCCGTCGCTTTGGAGGCGACCGCATCAAGGGCATCATGTCCTGGGCTGGCTTTGATGAGAACACGCCCATCGAGCACCCAATGGTCAGCAAAGCCATAGAAAACGCCCAGATGAAAGTTGAAGGCTTCCATTTCGATATCCGCAAGCATCTCGTAGAATACGATGACATCGTCAACAAGCACCGCGAGGTCATCTACGCCGAGAGAAGAAAGGTGCTGGAGGGCGCCGACCTCAGGACAAATATCCTCTCCATGGTCAAAGACGAGGTCGAGGCTCTGGTCTCGGCCCGTTGCAACAGCGAACTTCTGGAGTCGGATTATGATGGACTGTTTGCAGAGCTAACAGACATCTTCCCCCTGCCCCCACAAATCAACACTGCTGCGCTCTCTAAGATGGAAACACGAGAAATCACCGAGAAGCTGACCGAGTACGCCGAGCGACTATATGAGCAAAAAGAGCAGGAGTTAGGACCACAGAACATGCGGCTTGCCGAGAGGGTGGTCATGTTGCGCACCATTGACAGCCTGTGGAAAGACCACCTCACTGCCATGGACCACCTTCGCCAGAGGGTGGGTCTCCACGCCGTAAGCCAGGTCAACCCGCTCGTCATGTACAAAAAGGAAGGCCATGCCCTGTTCCAGAGCCTGCTTGATAGCATCCAGCACGATATGGCCCGCATCATCTACAAGGTCAATGTCACTTTGCAAGAACCCCAGCAGCAGAGATTACCCCAGAAAATGGCAGTCCCCGCCGGCAAAAAAGTCGGCCGCAACGAACCCTGTCCCTGCGGTTCAGGCAAGAAGTACAAACACTGCTGCGGCAGATAAAGCTGATTATCTCCCTCGCCCTCTATAGCACCACAATCGTCCCTCTGAATGCTTTCGATTATCGGTTGTGGCGAAAGGGGCTTTGATGTGAACTTGACCATGAGGTTTCATGGTCAGTGGCGCGGCTCAGGATGCAGGTGAAGCTTGCAGTTGGGGTGACGACAGCGGCTCTTTAAG